>JACPZY010000081.1 GCA_016195215.1 Actinomycetota bacterium
AACTGATCTCTCAGTTCACAGCGAGGAAGAACTTGATGCAATTGCGCAAGAGCTCAATGCACGCCCTCGACAAACACTCAATTGGATGACACCATCGGAGAAGTTTCTCGAAGTTGTTGCAATGACCGGCTGAAACCAAGGGCGGATACGAAACGTAAAGCATCAGGTGGAGTCTTACAGCCCCACCCTTGCGATGTATTACCCCACCAGTTGCTTGACATATCGTATTCGCCTGATGCTTGACATATCGTATTCGCCTGATGCTTGACAGATGTTCGGCCTTGGTTTCAGCCGATCATTGCAACACCTGAGCAAATCTTTCTAAGGGTGTCATCCAACCGAGCGTTTGTCGAGGGCGATTGTTGAGTTCTTCGGCAATGGCATCAAGTTCTGCTTCAGTGTGGATGGAGAGGTCAGTGCCCTTGGGAAGATATTGGCGAAGCAGTCCGTTGGTGTTTTCGTTGCTGCCTCGTTGCCAAGGGCTTCTGGGATCGCAGAAGTAAATCTGAATACCACTGTCGACGGTAAATTGACAATGCACTGCCATCTCCGAAATATGTTCTTGACCTTCATAGGGATAAGGATCTTTTCGCCGCCGCCGCGCTCGTCCGGTGCGTAGTGGGTTATGTAAATCCCTGCGCAGGCCGCCACGGCCTTGAACGAACAAGGAGATATAAACCCTCTCGTGGGAAACATGTATCTGCCAGTTATCAGGATAGGTGATCGATAGCACCGCGCTAATTTGTTGCGGCGACCATTTCTCTTCCAGTTTGGCTTCGACCACGGCGCGCAGTATGGAATTGAGTGCGAGATTGGCAGTCTTAGGTTGACGTGCTCGGCTGATTGTTTCTCGTTCAGCCAGGTGAGCGCGGTAGGAGTTAAGCGATCCATTGCGATTGACCTCACACGGCAGATCGTAGATGGAGAACGATGTAACGCTGCTTCAATAACTCGACAAGATAACCCCGAGAGCGTGCCCCGTGAAACCTTCTCGCGTTCGGCCACACTCAAAAAACGGGGACCCCTCAACTTCACGACCAGAGGTGGAGTGCCGCCGGTGCGCTTGGCTAACTGACGAACGGTACTGAGATAACGACCCAGACCTATGGCAATGGAGCGAACTGACTGGCCATCACCAAGCCGTTCCCACATTTCCGTTCTCTTCTCGGGAGAAAAGCGCCGCATCACAACCTCCAGATGATTCATGAAAAAGTAGTGAATTCATCCAAATGTTGCAATGACCGCTTGGGGCCGAGGCTGAAGTCTTACGGCGGCGTGGACCTCATTGGTTGTTGCTAACTGTTTACTGACTAATTGGCAGACTCTCAAACCAAGAAATTTCTGCACCAGTGCCCAGCGAGACAACTGCGCGATGCTCGAAAGAGCTGACTCGAAGTCCGTCGGCGATCATAGAATTATAAAGAGGCGCTATGAAGGTCTCTTTTTGATGTGCTGTATTGGCGTATGCCCGTTCGAAAAAGGTTCTGGAGCCAAAATAGTAGAGCCCACTTGAAGCATCTCTTGAAATTCGTTCCTTTTCTGCTGTTCTTGATACAACACCTAACTCAGAGGCGATGTAACTCATACCTGGATTATCAGACTTAAAGGTGCCCAATATTCCGTCCTTTTCATTGAAGTCCATCGGAAAATCATTGGAAATAATGGTGTCACAGTTGAAAATCAAGATTCCGTTGTCTGGGTCGATATTGTCAAGACCAGCCATGACGGTGGCTGCTTGGCCCGAGGTCGGTTCAACCAAAACTTTTACATTGACCCGAAGTGTGGAGGGGACAAATTTCCTGGTTTCGAATTCCAAATCAGCTACCTCTGCGACATTCTTGCTGGTTATTATATGGAGTTCATCCGCGAAATCTAATGGCAACCCAGCAAGAGCCCATCCGAATAAAGGTCGTCCGTGAATATAGATTAAAGGTTTAGGAAGTTTGTATTTCTGTGCAACACGCGTCCCCCTCCCAGCCATCGCAATGACCAGACTAAGCCCCTTAATTTTTCAGGCCTTCCACTACCTCGTTCCAAGAAGTGAATCTCAAGGCGTTGTCATCAATGTACAGATCGGCCCACGGTTTACCAAAGTAAATTTCGTCGTACTCAATACCATGGTCTTGTAGCCATTTAAGGGTCACCATCCCCTGCCGAGCTAGGACAGCTCCTACGTTTGATTCCGTTGTCTTCATGTGTCTTGCCGTCTGCAAAATTATGTAATGCCCATCATTTCTTAGCTTTCGGATAACTTCCGTGGCTCCCGAAATCGGCTCTAAATCTGCGTAATTCTGATCTGCAACTCTCAACTCACATATTACTCCGTCAATATCGATGCAGATTCTCATTCAAACTCCTCGAGTGCGTTGTGAGTCATCCTGACTCCTTGCAAGAATAAAGCAATAGCTCTGTCTGGTTTGTCAAGATGGAAGATTGGAATTGAGAGCAGCGACAACCCCGAGATCAATTTCAGGAGGCGTGGCTCAAATCTACCACACACAAAATGAGAATAGAACGCTTCTTCAATTGTCAAGTGACTGTCGCGACTGTAGATTTCGAGCAAGTAGACATCCAAAGCTTGGTCTTGGGTGTCAACTTCAAATTGGTCGGCAATTATCAAGTCATACCTACCGAGTATCGAATGCCCCAATTTCGCAACATCGTAAATTTGCGGGCCAAAACACGACGGAGTCTTGAAACCACCTCTTGGATCAATCAATTTGATGTTGATCGAATTCACATCACAGATGATGTTGCTCAGGCAAAAGTCACCGTGAATAATCGTGGATGGCGATTGAATTGAGTTCAGGACAGTCTTTGATCTTTCCAATAGAGAATCAATACCTTGATAGTGGTTACCATTTATCGAAAGGCGAGAACTGGAAACAAGACCACTAGGGAAAGTGCCAGCTGCCAGCAGTTCTGGAATTCGAGAGGCGCATTTTTCAACAAATACTTCTGTCAGACTGGGAGAAATCTCATCTGTCCGAAAGGATGCGAAGGATTCAAACACTATTCTGCCCAATTTATGCAAAATCCTTTCCCATACAAACTTTGGTGCCGATTCATAAACGAAGATTTCAGACAGGTTTGGATACGAATAATATTCAAGTTCTTGAATTGGTTCCGTTTCCGACAAGACAAAATTGACCATTCTTGGAAAGAAAATCTTGAGCTCATTTGGAAGATTTTGGTAGTACGAGATCTCACGGACAAGCTTAGAAGCATTTGTCGATTTCTTTTCAAGGCTTCCGTGAAAGGGATCGACAGTTATGGAGTTGAACGATCGGGCTTGCACCATCGACAATCGTGAGTTTTCCAAAATATCTTGATGATCAGAATCGATCCACATATGGGGTGCCTTTCCAAAGATCTCTGAATCAGTTTCTTTCAAAACTGATGAAATCTCGCCATCTGTTGGCACGCGCTCGAGCGCACCAAGAAACAACTTTGAATCTTTCCACCAATAGACGCCGCAAACCCCTAGTGCACCGACCGGCGCATCCCCCTTTTCAAAAATCTCAATAATCCGTCCGATTTCATCCGTCGTAGCCGTGGCCCATCGTTCGGTATCCGCGACAGAATCAAGAAGCATTGCCACCGGAGACGATTCAAATTCATGAAAATTCCATTGGCAGTAGGTATCGCCCAAATTTAATAGTACCGAACAGTCTGCTGGCAAACCCTCGGATAGAATTCTGATGGTTTCTACGGGGGTACCTTTTCCTGCTACCGGGAAAAAGCGAAGTTGAGCCGATGAATTGAATCTCCTAGTTGCATAACGAAAATTCTCTAGATAGCTCTCTGCGACTCCTATTCTGAATTCTGTTAGTCCGGTAGCTATGAGTCCTTCGAGAATAAGATTGATTAGCGGGGATCCAGATACGAGCGCCAACGACGCGGGGAAATTGGAAATCCTTCCCAAACTGTCCTTTGATCCGCCCGCCGCTGGAATTAGCGCGATTACAGAATTCGTTATCACCAGCACCCCTTTGTCTGAATACTGTTATTGGCGTTCATTTACTCACGTCAGCATACAAGAATAACTTGCAATTGGAATTTCTACGTGAGGTTTGACCGTGGCAATTCAGCCGGATTGCGTCTCTGGCCTTCGGCTTTGAAATCGCCTAGCCAGGAAAGAGAAGTGACACAACTAGGCGCTTCGCTGAGTTAGGATTCCAATGGATTGTGGACCGCATATTTCGAAAGGCAAATTCTTATGAGAGCCAATGGGCAAGCGATTGGTATGGAATCCTCGCCTACCGGACCAATGCCCAAACTTCACCTTCTTGTATCCGTGTTTCTAACAAACGAAATTCTACCTGGGGCTCTCTCTTATGGAAAAAAGGCCTCCCCGACTCAAAATAAGGTGGATCAATTGTTGTGCATGATTGATTCCATTTCGGAGTTCGATTTTGTCTCTTCGGACTTCTATTTGAAATTCGATGGCGAGTACATTCCATCGAAGCAAGTCGTCTTCGATAGAGTCACAGAGATCTTCCCTTCCGCAAGAATTGTGAATGAAAGGTTGGACACCTTCTATTCATGGGGTAAAGCTGCCTCTGAAATACCGGACGACATAGGATTTGTTCTGCTGAAGACAAATCACGATCACGCGTTCGTTGGCGAGTCGATTGATGATTTTAAGGTCTTCCTAAATGATCTCGAGGCTCTCGGTTCACGAACTATTGGAGGAATTTCTCATTGGTCAGAAATGGTTGGCAGTAATGATCTGGAAGAATCTGATTCAAGGCGCGAAAAGTCGTTTAATTTTTTGAAGAAAACGACTTGGACGATTGGTACCTGTGTCGTCTCGAAGTCATTATTTGATGAATGGTGGGAAGAGGACTTTACGGGAGGTCTGCGAATAATAAGACCAGATAATCCGTTTGGACCGAGCGTAAGTTTCAATCCTTGTCCGATGTTGATTCCGCCACGGGAATTCTTTAGACACTTAGATGGGTACGGTCACGTGAATGTGCGCTCACCCTTCGCAGGTCCCGTTCGTTCATGCTGCCATTTGGAAGGGGGAAGAGTACAGCATATTGAATGGAAGCGCGGTAACCATTTCATAGGGACTCATCTACCAGATCTACCTCTTATGCCTTTATTAGGTCAAGAAAACAGTTATCGAAAATATTTGAATTTGGCACTACTGGCCAGCGCTCATACTTTAAACTTTAAGAATCTCTGGAGACTCTTAAAGCCAAAGAACGGTGGATTGGGGTTCATTAAATTTCCATTGCTACTGCTTTTGGTCACAAATAGATATTTCGTAATCAAAATTCCAAGGGCGTTACTTCGGGCTTTGGGCATTACTAGCGCAGTCAAACGCCTCCTGTAGTGTAGACAAAACAGAGATGACCATTTCAAATGGCAATTTCATATTCGATCTGTCTGCTCTGTGGATTTGGGTGCGTTCGTTTTTCTGAAAGCCGATCCATCTAGGGCGCAGAACTGATCTGTCCTGGGTTTATTGCTGATACCCTTAACAACATTCCAAGAGTTTTACGTAAGGGAGTGGTGCTGATTTGAGTGTTCAGAGCAGAGCGAGTTTGCGAAGTCGGATTTCCATTCTTTTCGCACGACGTTTGCCATTTAGGGTGCTTCGAATTCTAGAATCTATCAGTCAGGTAGGACTTGGCAAAGGATGGGATGGTGGAATCCATAATGAAATCGAAGTACTACTTTCATTGAAAGAATCAGTCGGACTTTCCAGAATTGTCGCCCTTGATGTAGGTGCGAACAGAGGATCCTGGACATCGACTTTGAAGCTCTTGGATCCATTTTCGGAAATTCACGCGTTCGAGCCTAGTTCAGCTACTTTCGAAGTCCTTAAACTCAATCTTCAGAATTTGGATGATGTGTATTTGTATCCAATAGCATTGGGGAATTTGGAAGGGAAAGGAAGCCTCTTTTCGAATTTTGAGACAAGCCCACTTGCGAGTCTTTCGATGAGAAGGTTGGAGCATCAAGACATCGTGTTTTCTAATACCGAGGAGATAGACGTCACGACACTGGATAGTTGGATAATGCAGAACCCAGATTTTGAACCTAATATTTTAAAGATTGACGTCGAAGGCCACGAACTTGAGGTTCTTCAAGGAGGTCTTTCATTACTTCCCCAGATAAGGATCATTCAATTTGAATTCGGTGGGACTGATATTGATAGTAAAGTTTTTTTCCAAGATTTTTGGTATTTTTTCTTACCTAGAAACTTTAAGATTTATCGACTTACGCCAAAAGGATTGCTTGAAATAGAGGGATACTCTGAAAACGAAGAGATATTCAAGTTCTCCACTCTATACGCGGTAAGTAGGGAATCCGCCCCCTAGAATTGCTGGATGGGAAAAGTGCTCCTTACGATCTATATACCGACTTTCAATCGTGCCCATCGCTTGGAGGAGTCCTTGGCGTGCCTACTTCGTGAGATTAAGAACGGAGATTTGGAGTCTAAGGTCTTTGTTTTGGTGGGAGACAATGGATCCTTGGATGAAACGCCTCGAGTGTGTGCTCATGCCCAAGAGCAGGCGTCTCGTAGTGGGATACAACTCGGCTATTTCAGAAATGCTGAGAATTTGGGGTTTTCAGGGAACATCGCTGCTGGACTGAAAAGAGCAACTTCAGAGTGGATCATGTTTCTATCGGATGACGACAAGCTTTGCGCGGGCGCGCTTGAAGAAGTTTGTGCTGATTTAATGGAGAAACGACCATCCCTGGCGCTCTACAATTTTTCCCAGGCACCGTTCGATTTTAAAAACCCGCTCATTACAAAAACAGATTTTTCATTCCAAAACTCGGATTATTCGCCCTTAACGTCATTGGTTTCATGGCCGAAAATGACGGGGGTCGTTCTGGCAATGGCACCAATGGCTCCGAGGACGCCACAGATCAATGAGATTTGTGATTTCTCCTCTCATTTCGCTCACGTGACTCTGAGTCTCTATATTTTTAAAGAGACTACCGGTCTATTCAAGTCGGAAACTTTTTTAGCTGAAGCCGACGACGACTACCTAGAACATGTGAATTTTGTTCCTTATATCGATCAGTATCTGGCTAGAGAACTTGAGATCTACCGTGCGTTTTATGATTCTAGTAACGTCACACTTAGTGAACTTATCAACCGAGTTCCAAAGACTAACATTTTGGATTCTAGTGTCGATGCCCTTCTTGGTTTTTACCGAGGGAATGTAAGAATGACAGAATCCGTTAAAAGGAGATTGTTCACTAACCTCCTAAGATTTCTATCTGGAAAGAGGGAAACAAGCGATGGACTATCTTTTTCAAGACCCTCGACTCGCTTCTTCCTCAAACTACTTTCGATTCCAGCCTTCGTTATGATTCGGTACCTACTCTCTGGATTGAGGGGAAGACGCCCCTTACTAATGAAAGACGGATTTTGAGTCCGAGCGGGCGCACATTGCAATACCATTGCATGGTGTCGATTTTTGCCCGTCGCTATCGGTCACAAAGATGGGAATGAAGTCATGCAACTTTTGAAAAATGCATTTCACGTACGATCGTTCTTGGAGAGACGACGTAAACAGAAGAAAGGCAATTCGGTTGAGTATTATGAACAACAGACTACGTGCCAAATTCCCTACCTAGGTTCAATTTTTGAGCTCTTTTTGGGAAAAAAGGAAGATGGAATCTTTCTAGAAATTGGTGCAAACGATGGAGTCAGTTGCAGTAACACATGGGGGTTGGCTGTAAGGGGTTGGACCGGATATTTGGTCGAGGCCATCCCAGATTTTGCGGCCGCATGTGTTTTGAATCATAAAGAGCATGGAAACGTCTTCGTTCATCAAGTAGCCATGGGTGAGTTGGATGGCGAAGAAGTTACTTTTAATATAGGTGGTCAACTAACTACTGCCAACCAGGAATTAAGACTGGAGTACCAGAATACAGACTGGGCCAAGTCGATTGTTACCTCATCTCAGGTCAAGTTAAGAACTCAACGTCTTGACACTTTCATTGAGGAGCAGCAAATTCAAGCGGGGTTCGATGTACTCGTGGTGGATGTCGAAGGTTTTGAATCTCGGGTTTTTTCTGGGTTCACTCTCTCAAAATGGCGTCCCAAAATGTTGATAATTGAACTTACGGAGACGCATCCACATTTGAGAACAAATTCGAAGTCAGATGCGTTGCTTGGCCAAATGATACTTTCTGCCGAATACGAGATTGTGTACAAAGATTGTATAAATACAGTTTTCGTTAGGCGTGATATTTGGAAGAAGGCGTTTGAGTCGTGACAGCCTTTGATGTCCGACGCCAATTGCATTGTGCAAAATCGTAGAGGTAACATCAGCCCATGCTCATGAACGTAAAAGAACTTTCAAACGTCTGGGGCATGAAACCCAACGGCGTCTTACATGTAGGGGCTCACCAGGGTGAAGAAGCTTTAGACTATGAAAAATTCGGATGGCTACCTGTAATTTGGATAGAAGCTCAGCCTCTTCTGGCAAAGAATCTACATGAAAGACTAGACCCAGAAAAACATTCTGTAATAAATGCGACTATCTGGGATCAGAATGGAATTAAAATGAAATTCAAATTGGCTTCAAATTCTCAATCGTCAAGTTTGCTGGCTTTTGGAACGCATGCAGAGGACTATCCAGAGGTGTCGTATACCGAAGCATTTGAAGTCACAACTCGGCGATTAGATTCGCTCCTCAGCGATGTGGAAACACCAAATTTTGTGAATCTAGATATACAAGGCGCCGAGGGAATGGCGTTAAAGGGACTAGGAAAAAGCCTAAACGCAATTGATGCCATCTATACCGAGGTCAATCGCAAAGAAGTCTATTTGGGATGCACGATGATAAAGGATTTGGACATCTTTCTAGAAGATGCGGGCTTCTCGAGGGTTGCAACGCGATGGATTCTTGGAAGGGGTTGGGGAGATGCGCTGTATTTGCGACGCACAGCATATCGTCCAAGTTTAAAACAGAAAGTGAAGGCCTTATTCTTTGCACAACGGCATTACCAAGTTCAGGTCGTGGGGAATTTGAAGCGGGCCTTAAGAAGCTCTTTCGACACTCTCTCCCATGATAATTAATCAATGTATATCTTGTTGGAGGGATGTTAAGTCATGAAAAGAGCTCTAGTGCTAGGCGCAGGCGGATTCATCGGAAGTCATATGGTTAAGAGACTCAAGGATGAGGGATTTTGGGTACGAGGCGTTGATTTAAAGTATCCTGAATACTCGGAAACAGTGGCAGATGAATTTTTGATTTTAGATCTAAGACACCGCAAGAGTGCCATCCAATCCCTGGAACTTCCAGTGCAGGGTCAACACTTCGACCATGTCTACCAGTATGCCGCGGACATGGGGGGAGCTGGCTATATCTTCACTGGCGAGAATGATGCGGATGTTATGTTCAATTCTGCATCTATAAATCTAAACATTCTTCAGTCGCAAGCAGAGTTGAACCTCCAATCAGGAACTATCAGCACTAAGTTTTTCTATTCCAGTAGCGCATGTATATATCCGGAACAAAATCAAATGGATCCGGAGAACCCACATTGCGAAGAAGCGAGCGCCTATCCCGCAAATCCAGATAGTGAATACGGATGGGAAAAGTTATTCAGCGAAAGGCTGTTTTTCGCTTATAACCGCAATTACCAGATTCCGATCGCTGTTGCCAGGTTCCATAATATTTTCGGTCCTGAAGGAACGTGGGATGGAGGGAAAGAAAAATCTCCAGCAGCAATTTGCAGAAAAGTGGCAAATCTTCCAGAATCTGGAGGGGAGATCGAGATTTGGGGCGACGGCAAACAGACAAGGTCATTTTTGTTTATCGACGAATGTATAGAAGCCACTCGTCGATTGATGGATTCTGATTTCCAAGGGCCTGTGAATATAGGATCGGAAGAGATGGTGACAATCAATGAACTAGTGGACATCACGGGCAGGATCGCTAAGAAGTCTTTCAGTAGAAAGTACAAACTTGATGCGCCGACGGGTGTTCGGGGTAGGAACTCTTCTAATGACCTTATTCGAG
Organism: Actinomycetota bacterium; assembly: GCA_016195215.1. Classification (GTDB taxonomy): domain Bacteria; phylum Actinomycetota; class Actinomycetes; order Nanopelagicales; family Nanopelagicaceae; genus QYPT01. The sequence goes on from JACPZY010000081.1 coordinate 10,005, forward strand.
AGAAACTGGGTTGGGACTTTCAAATGACTCTGGAGGAAGGTTTATCACACACTTACCGGTGGATTAGCAATCAGATTAAGTCGCAGGAACTGCGTGGATAGGGTTCAGTCAATCTGAGATTTACCATCAGCAGAGAGGTTCGGAACGTGTCCAAAGACAAAGTGATAGTCCACCTCTCTGGCGGGCTAGGAAATCAAATGTTTCAATACATGGCAGGCGCGGGCCTTGCAAAGGAAACTAGACGTGAACTTTTGATCAATACCAATTGGTTTCTAAACCCAAAGATTCTTAGTCGAAACAATCCTGCTTATCTAACTAAACGGAAGATCGACATCATTCAGTTTAAGGAAATAGCTGCTACTCATATTGATCGATGGCCAACGCCAAGAGATGGGCGAATGGAGAGGTTGATCTCGAAGATGAGTGAGTCAAGAAGGCTCTCCCTCGGAGTGGCGTCCGAGAATGATTTTGAAAATGGATGCTGGAAAAAGGGACATGAACTTAAGAGACTTTTTGGTTTCTTTATGTCACCTAAATTTTTTTTGGGAGTAACCCCTAAATCATTGTTTGGCACATTAGACCCTCCAATGTCTGCTTGGTCTAGAGAAACAATTGAGGAGATCGAGAAAACTAAGTCGATAGGGGTTCACATTCGTTTGGGCGATTATGTCTCGCTGGGCGACAAGGTCATACCGTCCGAGGCGTATTTTCTTGCCGGGGTTAAATATCTTAAATCGGTTCTCGGCAAAGAGTCCAAAATTTACTTATTCACAGATGAGCCGAATCGTCTTAGCGATCTTTTCCAGACACTTACTGCAAAGGGAATTGTGATTTCACCCCCATCGCATACGACTCCCGCAGAGAATCTCATAGTCCTGTCGAAATGCAATGCATTTGTCTGCTCGAACTCCACTTTTTCATGGTGGGGTGCCGCGTTGAGCGGCGTATCTAGTTCTCTTTTGGTTCGACCTAGTTATTTCTACACCGAGAGATCGGAAGTTGATTCGCATAGTGATCTTTGGTCATTGGACTCTGCTCGACTCCACCCACTTTCAGGCGATTTCGTATAGCGAATTTAAGAGACAATGCACTGGGTTGATCAAAGGCATACTCGTTTGGGAAGTGTGGAACCAGAGAACTTGGTTGTATTAGGAGTCGTGGGAGCCGAGGGATGTATGCTCCTGAAATGAGTTTGTTTGCCCCCGTATTGGTTACAGGTTTTAACAGACCAGAATTGCTTGAGGCACAACTTCAGTCTTTACTCAAAATGGGTTGCAAGGTTTACCTGTCACTAGATGTTCCGAAAAAAGGTGACCTTGCCAATGCTGAATCCTCGCAAAAGTGCATTTCAATTGCCGATCGTTTCTCGGCCGATTTGGTTGGAGTTCGCATCTCTGATGAGAGCCTAGGTTGCTTCAGGGGTGTTACGGAAGCGATAACATGGGGATTCGGACAAGAAAAAGTGCTTATAATTCTAGAGGACGATGTTCGGGTTAATGAAACCTTTCTGTCATATTCGACATTGACGCTCGCGAATTTTGAGTCAATTAAGACAGTGGGTTCTATCGCTGGAACGAATTTTGTTCCTAAAGCGCATTTAACCCTCAATAATGACCCCTTTCGATTAAGCGCATTTACTAGTAGTTGGGGTTGGGCAACTTGGAGTGATCGATGGAGTGACTATCTGCAGGATTTAGACACGTTTCCTCGTCAAAACTTTAGTTTTCCAACAAATTTCTGGAGTTGGACGTCAAAGAGGTATTGGAATAGGGTTTTTGAAGATACAGCGAAAGGGAAGTACGATGCCTGGGATTATCGCTGGCTGTACTCAAATTGGAAACGTCGTAGGTTGACGGTTGTCCCAAATTCTAATTTAGTTATCAATGTCGGCTTCGGTGAAGGAGCAACGCACACGCAGGATGCGAATTTACCTTGGTGGCTTCCGCGTGAAATTGAGAATTCTTTTAAGGTTCTCATGATTCCTTCACTCAGTGTCAGAGATGAAAGAGCTGATCGCTGGATGGAAGAAAACCACTATCGGACAAAAATGGTCCAACAATTGAGGGGTGAGTTCTCGAGTAAGTTCCCAAGAGCTACGATGGCCTACCGTCGGGTAGTTGGTCGCGCTTAATGACTAGGATTGTCACGCAATGAAAACTGCCATTATCACGGGCGTGACAGGCCAAGACGGCCGGTTTCTTGCCGAACTTTTACTTAAAAAGGGCTATCGCGTCGTTGGTCTTGTTTCTCCTAACCGAATGAGACACGATGTGGAATGGGTAGACAACTTCTCCTTAGTGGAATTACGAGCAGTAAATTTCAATGACTCTGCGGCTCTTTCGAGAGTGATTACAGAAGCGCAGCCGGATGAATTTTACAATCTAGTTGCGGCAAGCTCAGTGAAATACAGTTTTGATCATCCCTTTGAGACCGCACAAATCACAGCCATGGCGCCAGTACGCATTCTCGAAGTCCTACGACACATTAGCGCCATGAAGAATGTCAGGTTTTATCAGGCATCGAGTTCAGAGATGTTCGGAAACGGTCCCGTCAGTAGCAAGACCGAAGAATCAGAATTTTTTCCTGCCTCTCCTTATGCCGTCTCGAAACTGTTCGCTCATCAGACATGCCAGATGTACAAGAACGCATATGGGATGTTCATTTCGTGTGGAATTCTTTTTAATCATGAAAGTTCCTTGAGAAGTGAGAAATTCGTTTCACGAAAGATTTCCAGAGAAGTGGCTCGGATCGCAACCGGAAAGAAAGAGAAGATGGTTTTGGGCTCTCTCACGCCTCGCCGAGATTGGGGATTTGCAGGAGATTATGTAGAAGCAATGTGGCTCATGCTTCAACATGAAAGCCCTGAGAATTACGTTATCGCCAGCGGCAAGTCACATTCTGTACTTGATTTTGCCGTTACGGCGCTGCGAAGTGCTGGCTTAACAGGAGATCCGATGAACTTTATCGAAACGGACTCTAAGCTTGTTCGCCCATTGGAGATAGAAGCCAGTTGGGGGGATGCAACCAAAGCGCGCGAGGAACTGGGTTGGCAGCCTAAAGTTTCTTTCGAAAAATTAGTTGAAATGATGGTTATAAACGACCTCAAGTTAGAATCGCATGGCACCGAGCCGTCGTTAGATTCACTTGGCCGCAAAAAGTGAAATCTTCCTCAAAATTGGCAAAAGAAATCGAAAAGGCAGTGTGTGGGCAAACGATTTGGAGATTCTAATAAATGGAGAGCCATTTAGGCTGTGAGCCGTCCAGTTGGAATTGATCAATCCGGGATGGATGTATATTTTTCCTCCAGCCAGACGAGCCTTTCGATGAAGCGTGACATGGTCAATCTCATCAGCCGCTTCCGGGATATCTTCCGAATAGTCACACTCGTCGAATATCCATCTTCGATATACGCAAAGCCCGCCAAAAGCCGAATCTACAAGTATGGGCGGAAGATCGGAAGGAATTCGGATCATCCGATCCGCCAGGGAATGTCTACTTGCGACTTTTTCACCAAGGAAAGGCCTGAGCCATTCGGCCTCCATTAACCAATTGTTTGGAGACCATAACGGGTGTCGCAAGGCAAGGATGTCGTAATAGCGGGCGCTTTGATTTGCTGCCATGGCATCCCATTGGACCTCGGAACTCAATGCACGCTCCAAATATTGTGTGCTGATCTTCGTGTTGATGCCGTCGAGATCCGCGACAATAACCAAGTCACAATCCTTGTACTCGGGGTTTTCTCGGATCTCTCGAACATATGCATTTCGACAATGCCTTAACCGCGCGATTCTGTCTGGAATCTGGGGAGATACTTGCCCTAGCGATACAAATCGAATCCTCGAATCCTTTGATGCTAATTCGCTTAACAAGCGAACGGTCGTGTCATCAGAATCCGACTCCACCACAAAGCCAGAAGTCGGGACAATAGCGTCTAGTGAATCAACAATTCTGAGGAGGTCAGCGGTCACGTTGTTTGATGCATTGCGAACAGTTCCTACTACTAAACCTCGACGAAAACCAAGTGGTCGTGCTTGATTTCTCACCAAAATCCTACCCATCTCATGAATGTGGCGAACAGATTTAGAGTCTATCAAGGGACTAAGAATATAAGGCGTGCAATCTCTTACATTTTTCTGGCCGTTCTGCGATTTATGTTAGCGATTTGGCCATAGAATTTGTGCAAATTCTCTTATTCACTTTGCTCGAAAAGGAGCTAGATTTGCAGAAATTAGAATCTGGATACGCTGTTTCCAAGGAGCGTTGCAGATGTTGCGCGGGCGCAACATCCTACTTTTCCACGGCCCGCATTTTGGATTTCACTGCAACTTATTCAAAATGCGCAAAGTGTGCGAGCGTGCAAGCAGATAATCCCACGTGGATAGAGAAAGCGCATTCCAAGGCCATCTCAAATCTAGACACCGGATTGGTCTCCAGGTGTTTTAGCGCAAGTAGGTTGATCTCCACCCTCCTTTTCCTTGAAGGCAAAAGGGCTGCAGAAGGTATCGATTGGGGTGGTGGAACCGGTCTTCTTACCCGTTTGTTACGGGACCAAGGTTTCGAGGTACGTAGCTATGACAAATATGCGAGGGCCGAACATGCGGAGGGCTTTGAGGCGACGCTTAAAGAAGCAGAAGAAACGGCTACTTTTATAACGTCGGTTGAGTGCTTTGAACACTTGATCAATCCCGTAGATGCATACAAAGAGGTCACGTCAAAAAAAGAATATTTTATTTTCACCACGGAAATTATTGATACGCCGCCGCCGGATCCCGCGGAAGGGATCTGGTGGTATTTTGTTCCAGAGTCAGGTCAACATATTACTTTTGCATCAAAACAAGGTCTGGATGAATTTCGAAAAATCCTCGGATTCGATAATTATGTGAGGTTTGGCAGTTTGCAAGTGATGTCTCGCTCTCGATTGAAATTGACAACCAGATTTGTTCTGGGAATTCGTGTGATTCGAAGTCTTGCCATCTTGTTTATTCCCGAGTTTCTAAATCGGCGGTTCTCACTTGCGCTTTCCGATAAAGCAGATCTAACACCAAAATCATTTTAAAGATAGTGCACTGATCAGGTTCTCACCTCATACTAATTGGTATATAAAATCTTCCCAACAGTCACCGACAACTGCCAGTTCCCTTTCGTGAAGAATTGCGCTCGCAGCTTCAACTGGCACTTTTAAGCCCTTTGGATTGTTTGAATACTCCAAGACGCGTGAAACGAAGTCGGAGAGATCCGCGCAGTAGTTCTTATCCGGAAAGTCAAAACGACGAAAATCTGGAATATCCATCAAAAGCATTGGTGTTCCCTGTTGCAGACCTTCGATCACAACAAGGCCATCTCCTTCTAGCGCAGACGGGACAATCAGCAAATCACCTGATTGGATCTCTAGCCAGGGGTTATGAATTCGACCTCGGAAGTGTGCCTTGATGTTCCTCTTAGACGCTTCGACTTCCATTGAAGGTCGCATTGCGCCGTCACCAATGAATTCCAATTCAATTCCTGTTTTAGCGCCAATTTCCAGAGCCAAGTCGGGGCGTTTTTCAGGACTAAAACGTCCGATGAATACTAATCTCTTTATATTTTGAGGACCTTTCTGTATTGGGAAAAGTCTCTTAGGCGGAAGGGGATTTTGTAGTATTGCCTGCGGCTTGCTTCCTTGAGGCCATATATCTATACGGGACGAAACGGCGACCCACGTGACTCTCTTAAGAGACAAAATTCTTCGGACTATCCTTCCGAACTGCACTCGCTGAATCCAGGGAATCGATGAATGTTCAACCGCTACTAACTTGCGCTTGCCCAGGAGGGTGGCACCAAACATCTCAGGTAGATCACAGTTTAAAATAATGACGTCTGGATTCCACAAATGTACTATCTTGTGAAATCTCCACAGGGCTCGAATAGTGTCCTTAAGAGAGCCCTGCCATTGACGGTCTAAAGGAAACACCGTGCACTCAGGAATTATCTGATCAGGCCCGCTTGAATTTATTGGTACTAACGAGATCGGCCATCCCCGATACAAAAGTTCATTGCAGACCAGATTCATCGATCTTTCAGCACCCCCGCCAGTGAGGGAGTTAGTCACGAACATGAGGCGCTTCACGGCAAAATTCTAGTCCTGATAAACTCAATTTAGGTGAGTATCTCTAGGAAAGAAGGCGCCTTGTGATTTCAGTGGCCATCATTACTGTCGTGAAGGATGACGCTGGTGGACTAATTGCTACGCATTCAAGTCTCATCGAACAAACTTTTCACGAGTGGGAAATGCTAATTGTTGTTGGTTCATCAAAGGATTCGACCCTATCGATTGCATCCGAATTGCAAGCACAGGACAGACGAGTACGCGTCCTAGAGGAAAAAGGGCAGAGTATTTATGGCGCTATGAATGAAGGGCTAGAGATTGCAAACGGTGAATTTGCCTGGTTTATGAATGCTGGAGACAGATTTGCCGGACCTGACGTCTTAGCCAATGCCATTAATGAAATCACCGATTCTGGTGTCGGAGTAGTGGTCGGTGGCTATGGGATTATCGGGTCATTAAGAGAAAAAAATTACCGATATCCGAGCAAGACATTGAGCCAAATTGCCTTTGCATTTAATCGTCGCGGAGGCTGTCATCAAGCGATGATCTTTCGAACAAAAGCCTTAAGAAACATTGGTTGTTTTGACGATTCATACTCATTAGCAAGTGATTTCAAGGCGGTACTTGAGGTTATTAGAACTGCTGGCGCCAGAAGAGTGAACGAAGTTTATGCATTGGTTGAACCGGGTGGGTTAGCGGACCAGGGAATCTTTACGGTTCACCGACAGAAGCACCAAATAAGACGGAGAGTGTTTCGGAACCCTATTGTTACCGCGGCGAGCATCCTCTGGACATGGGCAGCTCAAAGCAAGATCAGGCTAAGGATTCATTTAAGAAATGACGTCAAGAGTAATGATTAGAACTAACTTGGACTAGTGGGAAAATTTCTTTAAATCACTTTCGGTCATTATTTCCGCAAGTTCTCTCCAGGTAGTTTTGGCTTCCCAGCCGAGCACTGTTTTCACCTTCGAGGGGTCACCGATGAGGGCATCCACTTCAGTCGGTCTTTTGTACCGATCTTCGGTTTCAACATATTCTCTGTAGTCCAGATTTAAAGCAGAGAAGGAAGCTTCGCAGAAGTCACGCACAGTTGCACCGACTCCCGTAGCAACTAAATAGTCATCGGACGTCACTTGTTGAAGCATTAGCCACATGCTCTCCGTGTATTCAGGAGCAAACCCCCAGTCACGAATCGCATCAAGATTGCCAAGATAAAGTTTGGATTGAAGCCCCAACTTAATTCTTGCGGCGGCCATAGTGATTTTTCGCGTGACAAAGGTTTCTCCTCGACGAGGTGACTCATGATTAAACAAAATTCCGTTGGTCGCATGCATTCCATACGCATCGCGATAGTTGCGTACAACCCAGTAAGAGTATAATTTGGCTGCTGCATAAGGACTCTGAGGTGCGAAAGAGGAGGCCTCTGTTTGCGGAGGTGGAGTACTTCCATAGAGTTCTGAAGTCGAGGCTTGATAAAACTTAGTATCAATACCAGCGGCGCGGATAGCTTCGAGAAGTCGAATGGTTCCCACCGCATCCACCTGGGCCGTGAAATCTGGCATTTCGAATGAGACTTTAACGTGACTCTGAGCCGCTAAGTTATAGATTTCGTGCGGCTCAAGTTGGCGAACCAAATTCGAGATCCCAACGCCGTCGGTGATGTCACCATAATGAAGATGTAGGTTGTTTCCCTTCTCATGGGGATCCTTATATAAATGTTCAATTCTTGAGGTGTTAAAAGTTGAACTGCGTCTAATCACTCCATGTACTTCATACCCCTTTTGAAGTAATTGCTCGGCAAGATAAGAGCCATCTTGGCCAGTGATTCCGGTGATCAAGGCACGTTTCATATTACTGGCTCCTTGTTTTGATTTCTAAGAAACCAATCATAGGTCGATGCAATGCCGGTTTCGAGATCAATTTGGGGCTTCCACCCAAATTCCGTAATGAGGGAACTGTCTAGAAGTTTGCGCGATGTTCCGTTTGGTCGATTTGGATTAAAAGTGATTTCTCCTGTGAAACCAACAACCTTTGCTACAAGTGCTGCTAAATCTTTAATAGAAATTTCCTGGCCGCTTCCAACATTGATAGCCACTAAGTCATCGTAATTAATGAGGAGATCCAAGGTTGCTCTCGCAAGATCCTCAACATGTAGAAATTCACGTAAAGGCGTTCCGTCGCCCCATATTTCAACGCTATGGGCTTCGGCAAATTTTGCCTTGTGAAAGCGATGGATAAGCGCCGGGAGGACATGTGCAGTCTCGAGATCGAAGTTATCCCGTGGTCCGAATAGATTGGTTGGCATCGCCGATATCCATTTGTGTCCAAATTGGCGCCTGTATGCCGCCACAAGTTTCAATCCTGCTATCTTCGCAATCGCATATGGCTCATTTGTGGGTTCCAGCGTTCCGGTGAGAAGTGCTGATTCTTTAATCGGTTGCGGAGCGAGTTTCGGATAAATGCACGAAGAACCAAGAAAAAGTACTCTTTCAATCCCTGCAACGTGTGCGGCATCTAATAGATTTGTTTGAATTTGTAGATTTACTGAAAGAAAGTCGACAGGGAAAGCAGAATTTGCGCCTATGCCACCGACTTTGGCCGCCGCGATTACCAAAGCATCTGGTTGCGTGTCGGTCAATTCTCTGAATACTTCCGCCCTAATGGTTAGATCCAAATCCGAAGAGGGCCGACCAAGCACCTCATTGCCTCGTGCCGTCGCCTCGAGAGCAACTGCCGACCCAACCATTCCATTGATTCCTGCCACATATAAACGCATGCGGCAAGGGTACTTCCTTGCCCCTGGAAACCTTGAATCAAGGCTCTTTTGCTAAGGTAAGCGACATGGCGGAGAAATGAAGGTTGCACGAGGAGGCAGTCCGAGTAACCTTCGCCAGAACTGGCGGAAGAGCGACCTGGGTAGGACACTGCGGGTTTTGTCTCGAAGTGATCAGCGCAAACTAATTGCTGTCGCAGTTCTCCAGATTTTAATGGGTGGCCTAGATCTTCTTGGAGTTGTGGCGGTAGGTCTACTGGGAGCTCTTTCAGTGACAGGTCTTCAATCTCGTCAGCCCGGCGATCGAGTGAGTTTCGCGCTGAGACTTCTTCATATTTCAGACTCTTCATTTCAAAGTCAGGCAACAATATTGGGTATCAGCGCCGTGGTTCTCTTGGTGGGTCGCACCATGCTCTCAATTTTCTTTACTCGTCGCGTCATGTTCTTTCTGAGTCGTCGAGGCGCAAAAATTTCAGCAAATCTGATCTCGCGGCTGTTGGCTCAACCGCTATTGATTGTCCAGGCAAGAACTACTCAAGAGATACTTTACGCAGTCACCAGCGGTGTTGTCGTGATTACGCTCCAAATATTAGCAACCGCAGTCGTCCTCATTTCAGATCTCTCATTGTTACTTGTTATGGCGATAGGACTTCTTATCATTGACCCAACAACCGCGCTCGCAACCTTCATAGTATTTTCGATGATCGGCTTCCTTTTATATCGCTTGATGCATGTCCGCGCTGGGATGTTGGGCAAGAGAAATTCGGAATTGTCAATTCTGAGTAACGAAAAGATTGTCGAAGTATTCGGATCGTATCGGGAATCTGTTGTAAGAAATCGCAGAGATTATTATGCGCGCGAAATAGGTAAACTACGTTTTGATCTTGCTGATACTTCCGCTGAGATTAATTTCATGCCATATGTAAGTAAGTATGTCATTGAAACCACCGTTGTCCTCGGTGCCCTTTTGGTTGGTGCGGCACAATTTATTTTGCAGGATGCGAGTCATGCCGTAGCGACTCTCGCTATTTTTCTCGCGGCCGGCACAAGAATTGCTCCTGCAGTTCTAAGAGTTCAACAAGGCTCAATTACTATCCGAGGAAGCTTAGGCCAAGCAGGTCCGACATTGGCACTTATTGATGCGCTTGGTGACGCACCCATGATTGAGAATGTTGATGACGTAGTTGACGTAGTGCATGAAGGTTTTATATCCAAAATAATAGTGGAAGGCGTTGAACTTACCTACCCTAAAAAGTCGTTACCAGCCATTTCGAATATTACTTTGACTATTCCTACCGGATCGTCGGTGGCGATTGTGGGCCCATCTGGTGCGGGGAAAACAACGCTCATTGATGTTTTGCTTGGTGTATTAGTGCCAGACCAGGGATCAGTCCTAATCTCGGGTGTACTTCCGTTAGCGGCGGTCGCCAATTGGCCGGGCGCAATTTCGTATGTGCCGCAAGATGTTATGATCTCCGCCGGTACCGTTCGCGAAAATGTTGCACTTGGATATCCTCCTGAGGCGGCAACCGATGAATTAGTGATGAGCGCATTAAAGATTGCGCATCTCGATAAATTTGTTGCTGGCCTGCCACAGGGCCTCAACACTCAGGTGGGCGAACGTGGGGCAAAAATTAGCGGCGGACAGCGTCAAAGATTGGGAATTGCACGCGCAATGTTTACCAAGCCTCATCTTTTGGTACTTGATGAGGCGACAAGTTCATTAGATGGTGAAACTGAAGCAAGTATTTCTTCCGCGATTCATGAAATGCGGGGCTCAACGACTGTAGTAATGATTGCACATAGATTATCCACTGTGCGTAATGCAGATATCGTGGTATATCTATCCGCGGGCAAAATCATGGCCAAGGGAACCTTCGAAGAAGTTCGCAACTTAGTACCTGATTTTGATCGACAAGCGAAATTAATGGGTCTTTAATAACTATCTAGGCCTACGACGTCTCTGGTCTTGTCCGGGACGTGGTTTGCGACGTGCGCCACCGAAACTTGGCTTTTCTAAGACCGGAGCGATATATGCAATCCCGCTTGGCTCCTTGGATCCAGTAATAGATACCAACTCTGCGTGGTGCGGACGTACATCGACGAACTTGGGGTAGACACCGGCACGTGAGGTGAGACCGCGAGCGGCAACGTCGGTGGCAACAAGTGTGGCAGTCGGGTTGGACTTGAAGTGCTCAAGGGTTCGGGTGCGAACCGCTTGGGATTTTCCGCCGTGGAGTGCACCGACGGCAACACCGACGCTCGCCAGTTTATCTGCAAGGCGATCTGCACCACGTTGGGTCTTCACGAAAAGAATGGTGCGACCGTCGCGGGATGCGATCTGCGCGGTGATCTCATCCTCGTCACTTGGGTGCATCACGAGAACATGGTGCTCCATGGTGCTCATTTTGTGGGGCGATGAGCGCGCCTCCCTTGCTGGGGTGTCATAGGCGGCCTATGGATGGAATACTTTTACTACTTAGTAAAAATTAGGTGGTGATTGAGATGACGGCAGGGGTTCTTGCTCGTTCAGTGCGTGCGGCGAGCGGCCTGACTCAGATCGAACTCGCGAGCCGTTCAGGGATAGCTGGATCATCTCTTTCTCTGATCGAACACGGAAAACGCGAACCAACCGTTGCAACCCTTGATACCTTGCTGCGAGCGGCCCGGCACACCGTCGTCGCTATCCCTACTGTTCGCAGTGATGCTGCACGTATCGCTTCTGAGATTGCAATAGCGCTCGTCGAGTCAGATGGATTGAGCGTCTACCGCCGATTTCTACAGTTAGCAGATAATCTCGCCGCAGAATCGGGAGCCACAAGGGTCGGACTTACCCTTACCGAACCCTCTCCGACTGGCTCCGAACAGTGGGATGCTGCCATCGCCGCTCTCTGTGAGTACCGGCTGCAGGCTGATCACCTGCCAGTTCCGAATTGGATCACTAAGAGAATCGGTTTTCCAACCAGACCATGGGCGCCATGTACGAGCGGATACAACATCCCAGCAGATCCCACGAAAGTTCCCGAAGAATTTCTCCGCCGCGGGATCCTCATTGAAGCCCAGACGTTAGAGAGTGTTTAATGCCCGGCGACCAACTTGACCGAGACGATCTCATCCGCGGCATTAACGCGGTGATCGCCAAGTTGCGTGCTACGGGAGAGCCCGCCGACATACGGATCGTTGGAGGCGCCGCACTCGCGCTACGGTATTTCGATCGGCGCACCACATCTGATGTTGATGCGCACCTCCATCCCGAGGAACCAATCCTCCGTGCTGCACTCGAAGTTGCCAATGAGGAGGGGTGGCCAGAGAACTGGCTCAACAGCAACGCGGCCATCTTTATGCCGTTATACAGCGCGGGCCTTGACTGGGAGGTTCTCTACTCTGATGCAAAGATTACTGTTTCGGTAGCGTCACCACATGCATTGCTCGCGATGAAGATCAATGCATCGCGACCCGGTCGTGATGTCCAAGACATCGCAAACCTTCTGGCCCTCTGCAACATTCAGGAGGTTGGCGAGGCAGAAGAACTTATGGATAAGTATTACCCTGGTGATGGGCTCTCAGAAAAAGCGCTCCGTCTGCTAAATCCGATCTTCGAGCAGGGCCTCCCGGCAATTCCTGCACCGCCGCCTTCTATTGGTTTTGGATGAGGCAACGAGTTCGTTGACCGGTCATGGCCACTGGGCGTGGCTCACCTTCTCTCTCCACAACCGCCACACACCTTTCAAGTGAGGTACTAGGTAACCCCTTTACCCTCCAGACGTGAGCAAGCCAACCGCGATCGTCTACGTTGACGGGTTCAATTTGTATCGAAGGGCTTTAGAGAACACCCCGTACAAATGGCTCGATATTGAAGTTCTTAGCGAAATCGTCCTTAGTCAATATGACGTAATTCAGGTTCGTTATTACACGGCAAATATTTCATCTCACCCAATGATCCGTCCCAAAGACAGAGACAGCAGATCTATTTGCGGGCGCTAGAAACTAAAGTAAAAATTGTGATTCACAAGGGTCAATTTAAATCTGAAAACAAACATCTTCCAGTCAGCCCCTGGGAATTTGATTCGGACTTCTTTGAACCAATGTCAATTGTAAAACGACTAGGTTTAGGCACAATGGGGTTGATTCTCCCATCAGAAGTTTCGTCCAAAAGGCTTGTGCAGGTGGCCGACCCGTATGTTCATCACATAAGAAAGGGGACTTTGCGTGAAGCGCAATTCCCCGACATCATTTTAGATTTACAGGGAGAAATTCGAAAACCTAGCCGTTGGTAAAAACAGAAATCCCGACCGAAGCCGGGATTTCGCGGCCAACCGCCGAAGGGGTTGGGGATGTGAAATGAAGAGTAGCAGATCTATCTCGATCTGTGGCGTCTTTGATCAGAACGTGGACGTGGGGGTTATCAATCCAACCTGACTTTGCGGGTGCTGCCCTAGGTATGGTCAACCCTGCCAAAGGTGGAGGGCAGACGGTACGGTTCAATTGTGGTTGGATATCTTTTATCATTTACCTACTAAGTAAAGGATAATATGGAGTTAACTGGACGAAAGTGAAGTCAGTGCAAGTGGCGTAGGTTGAGGATTATCACTGAAAGGGAAAGCGCCGATCACGGGACAAAGTGGGGCAAGTGGCAGAACTTCTTCGATTTTTTGAAGTGGTTAATCCCCAAGCATGGGAGGAAGTCTGGCTTCAACCCCAAGCTGCATTTCGTACTTCTCGAACGTATAACTCGTCGATTAAGTCGCTATCGGTCTGGTTACGGTTGGGGGATATTCAAGCTAGAACTGTTGAGACGGGAGAATTCTCACGGGAGAGGGTTGCAAAGGAATTGCCTTCTTTCCGATCATTGATGCGCAAGGATGGGAAATCTGTTGTACCGAAGTTAACTTCATTGTGCAATCAACTTGGCATCGTTCTTCTCTTCGTGCCTGAGTTGAGCGGCACCCGATGTTCAGGGGCTGCGAGATGGCTTGCACCCGAGAGGGCACTGATTCAACTTTCACTTCGACATAAGATAGACGACCATTTTTGGTTTACCTTTTTTCACGAACTGGGTCATTTGTTGAAGCACAGCAAGAAAGCGTTCTTTGTGGATAGCGATAATGGCCATGAACGGAGTGTTGAAGAAAGCGAGGCAGATAAGTTTGCAGAAATTTGCCTTATACCAAGTCAGTATGAAGCAGAGATGCAAAATATGAACGATTTGGCATCGGTCCAGGCCTTCGCAAAGTTAATGGGCTTATAGACCCCGTACTGCTTTGGAGAACTATCTAGGACTGCTGAGTTTCTGATCAGAGCTTGGGCGTTAGTGTCATCAAATCCACCCCAATCTTGTGGATATGCCAAATCCCGTTTTTCTGACAGAAAAACAAACCAGCTCCTAGGCAGTAGCCTGGCGCACTGCTTTGTCGTCCTGAGGTGACACGAGCTTTGATTATTTTCCATTCAGAATTGAATTTGTTTAGAAAATACTGTAATTTTTAACTGTGAGTGATATACAGAGCAATTCCTTAATCAATCGACTGCTCAGGTCGGCCTCGTATGGACGCCCATTATCCTTGAATGATTTAGCAAAGCATGGTGTTTCGGCTGCACTGGCGGCCAAGTACGCGCGGACTGGCTGGTTGGAGCGTCTCGGGCCAGGCTTGTATCGCTTGCCGAGCGCTCGGCTCGATCGGGATCAGTCTCTATTGGTGCTGCAGGAGCAGATCGACGGACTGCATGTGGGGGGCAAGACCGCTCTTGCTTGGCAAGGTGTGCGACACAATATTTCTCCAACAGAGGTGCTCACTTTGTGGGGTGACGAGCGTGCTGCGCTCCCCGCTTGGTTTATTCGGGAATTTCCAAGCACTTATCGTGCACCGCGGCTCTTCGACGATAAAAGCGTTGAGAAGGGGTTGTTCACGCCTGCCGATTTCACCCCAGGTGTGCGTGTCTCCGTTCGCGAGCGCGCCCTCCTTGAGCTCTTACGCGATGCAGGTCAGCAACAAGATATGGAAGAAGCGCACCACCTATTCATAGCCGCGCAAGGATTGCGTCTTCAGGTTCTCGGTGAACTTCTTCAAGGCTGTGTGAGTGTGAAAACTGTGCGCCTGTTTCTGCTCTGGGCTCAACAGGCGGGCGAGGTCGATGTGGAGGAACTTCGGCATCGGTTCACGTTGCCCACCGGCAGTAACTCCCGATGGATAAGCAAACTTGCCGATGGTACAACCTTGGTGCTCCCCGCATGATGAATCGGGACTATCTCGAGACCGTGCGACTTATGCTGCGCGTCATGCCGTTGGTGTTCTCGACTGGAGTTTTTGCGATGAAGGGCGGTACGGCTATCAATCTATTTCTTACTGATATGCCACGTCTCTCTGTAGATATTGATGTGGTCTTCTTGCCAGTGGAGTTGACTCGAGATGAGGCTCTAAGCACTATCACCGAAGAGTTGCGAGGACTTCGCGCGAACCTTGAGAACACCGGTTTTTTGGTTCGGGGGGCTCATTCGGCTGATCCTTTTGAATCGCAATTGCACATTAATGACGGTGATTTTCAGGTGAAAGTAGAGGTGAACACTGTATTTCGAGGATCGCTTATGGATGTGAGTAGGCATTCACTACATGTAAACGTCTCGGAGATGTTTGCTACCGAGGTTACTGCCAGGCTTTTGGCACCATCAGAGATATACGTGGGAAAGATCATGGCCGCGTTAGATCGGCAACATCCTCGAGACCTTTTCGACATTTGGCACCTGTACCAAGGGGATGGACTTACAAACTCGATGCTCGAGGCCTTCCCTGTTTATCTCGCGGGTCATAACAGACCACCACACGAAATCCTGAATGGAAAAAACAAGAACATTAAGCAATTGTACGAGAGCGCACTTGTGGGCATGACACGCGATGAAGCGCCAACAGTTGAGACACTCACAAAGATTCGGTCGCGACTTCGAGCCGACCTCACATCCGGTCTTAACCCTGCAGGCAGGGAATTTCTCCGCGGGTTCTTCGAACTAGACCCAGATTGGAGTTTGCTGCCGTACAAAAACGTCCAGGATTTACCAGCTCTGCAGTGGAAACTTATCAATCTTCAAGCCTTCAAGAAAAACCGACCCGAGAAATTCAAGAATCAGAACACCGAACTGACGAGACTTCTGAACCTTGATCTTCATCGTAATTCAAATTTTTATTAACGGTTTTGAATTTAGAAAGTTTCAGCACAAATTATTACCCAAGTCGAGAAATTTTGCCAATGTCGAGCAAGAGGAAACTAATCTATGTTCACCAAGCCACATCTATTGGTTTTAGATGAGGGCACGAGTTCGTTGGATGGCCAGACCGAGGCCAGCATTTCTGCAGCTATTCATGCGATGAGGGGACCAACCACTGTCGCTATGATCGCGCATAGATTATCCACAGTGCGTCATGCAGATATCGTCGTCTATATGGCAGAAGGCAAGGTCATTGCCACACACCTTTCAGGTGAGGTACTAGGTAACCCCTTTACCCTCCAGATGTGAGCAAGCCAACCGCGATCGTCTATGTTGACGGGTTCAATTTGTATCGAAGGGTTTTGAAAGAGACATGTTATAAGTGGCTCGATCTGTTTGCTCTGTCCTCAGCACTTCTGAATGAGTATGACGTCATTCTTGTTCAATATTTCACTGCTCATATTTCTCCTTGGCCGAATGATCTCTCTCAAGGGCAGAGGCAACAGGCGTATCTTCGCGCCTTGACGGTGAACCACAAGATCAAGATTCACTTAGGAAAGTTTAGATCAAACGCTCGAATCATGCCGTTGCATCCTTGGGAGTTCAATGTAGATGGGCGACCGAAGACTGTGAAAGTCAAAAAGACAGAAGAGAAAGGTTCTGATGTCAATCTTGCAACATATTTTCTCTTCGATATCTTCACCAAGAAGGCAGATGTATTTATCATCTTGACAAACGATTCAGATTTGGCTGAACCTCTCCGTTTAGCGAAAGATGAATTGGGGCAGGCTGTTGGCCTCATCTTGCCAACGGATACACCATCGTCGGAGCTACTCAAAGTTGATCCACAGGTTATTCGCCAGATTCGCGAAGGAGCGCTAACAATCTCTCAGTTACCTAAGGATCTCTATGACCGTCACGGAACGATTACAAAACCAGAGTCTTGGTAAAAACAGAAACCCCGACCAAGGGCCGGGGTTTCGCGGCCAGCCACCGAAGCAACTGGGGTTGTGGGGGAAATGTAGCAGATCTAGTTAGGCCTATGACATCTCTGGCCAGCCCAGGTTCAAGGGGTCAGCGCAACGTTTGGTGAGTCAACAATAATAAGTTGACCTAGCCAAAGGGCTAACAAGTGACCGCTGACTTTATAATCTGTCCAGTAAAAAGGCCATAATCTGTCCAGCAATTGGGAAAGGGTCAGAACATGATTTATCAGCCGAGGGTAGTGGATGGTGAACTTGCGGATCGACTCCGAGCAACTGGGGCGGTCGTAATTCAAGGAGTTAAGGGTTGCGGAAAAACTGAGACTGCCCGCCAGCAAACCCGAAGTGAAATTACGCTGGATGACTCCGAAATGATTCGGTTAAGACTCGAATTAAATCCGGCGTCAATACTGGATGGAGATTTGCCTCGCTTAATAGATGAGTGGCAAGAACAGTCAAGAATTTGGAATTTGATTCGCCACAAGATAGATGAACGCAAAATAGCTGGGCAATATGTCTTAACTGGTTCATCCGTACCGAGTGATGATCACAGTCGGCATAGCGGTGCGGCTCGTTTCTCGTTTCTGAAGATGAGACCGATGACACTTTTTGAAAGTTCCCACAGTTCTGGAGAGGTATCATTTAAAGAACTTTTTGCAAGAAAGAAAGTACAGGGAACCCAGAGCCAACTCTCGATTCCAGAATTAGCAAAGCAAATCGTTATTGGAGGTTGGCCTGCCCATCTTGGCAAAGATGAGAAAAGTGGAGCCATTGCAGCACGAGAATACGTTAAGCAGATTTGTGAAATAGATGGCCCACGAACCTCTAGTTTTGTGAAGGATCCGATACTCTTCAGGAGAGTTCTAACATCTTTGGCACGGAATATCTCTACCGAAGTAACCAATGAGAAAATAATTGGCGAAACAATTGGTGGTGGTAAGCCTGTTAACCGAAAATCTGTGCTGGATGTAATCGCTTCACTTGAACGCATTCTCGTCACTGAGGATTTGCCAACTTGGCTCACACATTTGCGCTCTAGAGCAATACTTAGAAAGTCATCGAAACGCCATTTTGTAGATCCCTCCCTAGCAGTCGCTGTCTTGGGAGGTTCATCTAAACGACTTCTGGATGATTCAGAATTTTTTGGTTTGATTTTTGAGTCACTAGTGATCAGGGATTTACGAGTTTACGCACAGAGCATAGATGCCGATGTATTTCACTACCGAGATAGTAACGGTTTAGAAGTAGATGTCATTGTTCAATTAAGAGATGGAACTTGGGGCGCTTTCGAAGTAAAACTTGGGTCAAGTAAAATAGATGAAGGCGCTCGAAATCTTCTGAAATTAGCAAATGAAGTGGATGATAAGAAAGTTGGCAAGCCATCAGTCTTATGCGTAATCACTGCGTCAGAGATAGGTGGAATTAGAGAAGATGGGGTCGTAGTGCTGCCGATTGGCTCACTCGGACCCTGATTTCCATAACTATCTAGGTCGGCGACGTCTCTGGCCTTGTCCTGGGTGTGGCTTGCGGCCCCCGAATTTGGAATAAACGTCCGCACGCGAGGTTAAGCCACGTGCTATCCCCAGTCGGGTCTTGCTCTCTTCTTTGAGATGCGAATAAAGATATCTTTGCCCAGTAATTCAATTGAAGTTGATTTTTACGGTAGCGGTCAAACGTGACTTGCGAGCGCCTTATCCATTGTCGAGTCAAGATGGCGCAGCGCTTCTATGGGCAACGCAACTTCTGGCGGAACGTGCACTTCTCGCTGCTCGAGATTGGCCCGGAGGTTCCCGTCATCTAAAACTTCGGCTTTCAAGCATCAAGGGCTGGAATGCTCTACGCACAATTGATTCTTTGACTCGAGCAAGATTGGAGTCGACCTGGGTTCCTTGGGACTTGCTCGAAGAGCCCGTCAAGATATTGAGTACTGCAGAACTTGATGGTCTTCAACTAGCAGACCAAGTGTGCGGAGCTTTTGGAGCGGCCATTACGCCCGGTGTATTAAGTAGCAATTTGGATGTCTCGCATTTTGCAAAACTTTATCCCTTAATTAGAAGAAGTGACGCGGGGGAAATATTGAATTATGGAATCAAAGAAACCAGTCCATTTGTAACGACACTGCCATGGTGGGGAACACTTGGATAGACGAAACCCCTCGAAGATCCAGGGGCGCTATCTACCAACCTTGTGGTTGGCGGCCCTGTAATCAGAGCGAGCGCGATCCCTGCGACCCTCGAGGGGCTTCTGAGGAAAATATAGCAGATCTATCTAGGCCTACGACGTCTCTGGTCTTGTCCGGGACGTGGTCTACGACGCGCGCCACCAAAACTGGGCTTTCCCACGATTGGTGCAATATATGCAATCCCGCTTGGCTCCTTGGAGCCGGTGATGGATACCAATTCTGCGTGGTGTGGACGGACGTCAATAAATTTAGGATAGACGCCAGCACGAGAGGTGAGTCCGCGAACTGCACTCTGTTGCTTTGAGGTAGCGAGAGTCACGACGACGCCTGCTTCACCCGCGCGAGCTGTTCTACCAGCACGGTGGAGGTAGTCCTTGTGATCAGTCGGTGCATCAACGTGCACTACCAGTGAGACGTCGTCCACGTGAATTCCACGGGCAGCGACATCGGTGGCAACGAGGGCACCATTGCTGTTGGACTTGAAGTGCTCGAGTGTCCGTGTGCGAACTGCCTGTGACTTTCCGCCGTGTAGCGCTCCGACGGCAACACCGACGCTCGCGAGTTTATCTGCAAGACGATCGGCGCCACGTTGGGTCTTCACGAAAAGTATGGTGCGACCATCGCGTGATGCGATCTGCGCTGTGATCTCGTCCTTGTCGCTGGGGTGCATGACAAGAACATGGTGCTCCATGGTACTTACAGATGCACGGTCATTCTGAAGCGAGTGTGTCTTGGGGTTGTTGAGGTACTTCTTGACGAGTGAGTCAACACCGCGATCAAGGGTCGCGCTGAAAAGTAGACGCTGGCCATTTGGTCGGGCCTGATCAAGGATTTCCTTGACGACAGGTAGGAAGCCCATGTCGGCCATCTGATCTGCTTCATCAAGAACGGTGATCTGCAGGTCATCGAGCTGGACCTCGCCGCGGTTGAGAAGGTCGATAAGACGACCGGGAGTAGCAACCAGGATTGGACAGCTCTTGCGCATGGCAGTGATCTGCTTTGCGTAAGGCATTCCGCCGGCGATCACAACAGAATCAAGGCGGATTGCTTTTGCCAACGGGGTAATAACATCATTGATCTGCAATGCTAATTCACGTGTTGGTGTGAGAATAAGGCCGAGTGGACGGTGCGGTGCTGCTTGCTTGCCCTGCAAGTTGCTGAGCATTGCCAGAGCGAATGCAAGGGTTTTGCCAGAACCAGTCTGACCGCGGCCCAAGATGTCGTGTCCCTTGAGTGCATCGGGAAGTGTGGCAACCTGGATTGGGAAAGGTGAATTGATTCCCTGGCTTGTAAGTAGTTGGACGAGTTCTGGGGCGATGCCAAGTTCGGCGAAAGTTATTGTTGTCGATTCATTTGGCTTGTGGTGCGATGCTTCGATGGTGCTCTCTTGCTGGACGTCGGTGATGTAATTATCGTCGGCACCGAAATCTTCGCTGTAGCCACTACTTGAGTGGGAGGGCGAATGTGAATGGGATGCAAAGGTGTTCTTCGATCGCGAGGTAGTTGCGCGGTTGAAAGCGCGGTTATTCGGTGTGGCGGTTCCGCTATGGGCGCTCCGTGTAGGGGCAGCGGCGCGCTTTACGCCGGGAACAAACTTGGTCCGCTTCTGTGGTTCGAAGTTGGGGCGGCCATCGCCACGGGCGGCTTCGGCGATGCGGGCATCACGGCGCGTGGTTGGGCGAGTGTCGGGGCGGAAAGAGGGTCGGGTTGCGGGACGTTCTTCCCGGCGGGCTGGAGCAAACTTTGAGTTGCGCGGGGCAGATCGGTACTCGCTGCGGGGAGCCTCACTGCGGAACTCTTCGCTCCGCTCGGTTGGAGCAGTTGATCGTGACTCGGCAAAGCGCTTGGCTCGCTCGAGGGAACGGGGGTTGTTCTTGAGGCGCTTGCTCGGTGAATTGGTCGAACCTGGCTTGCCACCCTTAGCAAAGGAAGGCTTTGCCGACTTGGCATAGGCAGGCTTTGCCGACTTAGTGGCGCCCTCTGTTGAGGAGGCACGGGTAAGTGGCGTGGCGCCAATTCCCTTCCGGTGAACCTTGGGGGATTTTGAGCGCGCAGGGGATTTTGAGCGTGGCTGTAATGACATGTTTTAGCGATACCAATCGAGACGACAAGCGCGTCTCGGTACGACTGGCCAATTGAAGCGGTACTGCGTTGGAGCTGGGCCTGTCGGGTGGTGATAAGACTCGCAAGTAAGCGCACATACTGCGCTTTAAGGGAAGAATTCACTGCTCCGGTTGGAGCAACGTCGGCAATCCTACCGTGGATTGCAGGTGTGGATTACCAGGGTCGGGTTGTCGTATGGGGTCGGTAGACATGGATCTTGATGATTCCGATGCCTAGTCGAGAATCGCATCTACTATGGCTAAAGTGCTTAATATGGTACCTTTAGGCATAATGAATGCGAGGTGAGCATGGCAACCTCAAAGAGGCTAAATGTGCCCGACTGGCTGCTTAGTCATGGCCGCGCTTCTGCTTCGACTTCAGAGATTGCTGAAATTCTTGAGATTTCAGAAAATAGAGTAAGAGCGCGACTCCGAAATTCAGTAAGGCGAAATCAAATGTTTTCTCCCGCCCGCGGACTTTGGGTGCCAATCCCACCTGAGTATAGAAACTGGGGCGCAACGCCTGCACTTGAATTTCTTGATTCGATGATGACCTACCTCAAACGCGACTATTACGTGGGTTGGCTATCTGCAGCGGAAGTATTAGGAGCTTCACATCAACGTCCTCAAGTCACACAGGTCGCAGTAAGTTCCCAGCTCAGCAATTTAAGTAGTGGCCGATCCCAAATTCGATTCAGAACTCGAGAAAATATTCTTGAACTTCCACGTTTCAAGCACAGAGTGCCCACTGGCTACGTGTGGGTGTCTAGCCCCGAATTGACCGCTTTAGATCTGGCGGACGTCACCGTAATGGGCGGAGGGCTAAATAATGTGGCAACGGTACTTGCAGAACTTTCAAAGGAAAATCACTTAGACGGTGAAAGATTAACCAGTATCGCAATCAACTATTCGACCACAGCAGTTAGCAGGCTTGGATATATTCTCCAAGTGTTGGATTCGAATGTAGATCTTAAAGGCCTTAAATTGCTCTTGAAGACGCGACATAAGGTGCGACCTTCCCTGCTTAGTCCATCCGACCGAAGAGCCGGCAAGGTTTCGCAAGAATGGAATCTTCTGATAAATACAAGCCTCGAGCCGGACCTGTGATCCCCGACAATTCAATAACCGAGTGGGGCACGCACGCGCCATGGGCAACTAGAGCGCAGATCGAACAAGACTTACTACTCAGTCGCTTAATGATTGAAATTGGCAATAATGACTATCTTGGCAACGATTTAATTTTCAGAGGAGGCACCTGTCTTCACAAGTTACACCTCCCCACGCCATATCGCTATAGCGAGGACCTCGATTATGTTCGTGAAAGTACATCCGGAATAAAGGATACTTTCACTGAATTGGGCCGCATAGCTGCAAATATTGGCTTTGATACGAGTACGGAACTCAGTATGATTCCGAAGTTTTTCATGCGGACTACAGCCTCAGATGGCTCGAAGATTAAGATCAAAATAGAAATCAATGCGCGTGAACGAGCTTTCGCGCATCCGAGAATTCGCTTAAAGCACACCGTTACATCAAGCTGGTTCAGTAGTTCTGCCGAGATTCTTACATTTCAAGTTGAGGAAATGGTAGCGACAAAGATCAGAGCTTTGTACCAAAGAAGGAAGGGTCGGGACCTATTTGATTTCTGGCTGGCACTTAATGTCCTCAACTTGGAGCCAGCTGCAATTGTTTCATCTTTTGCCTGCTACAACCCGGGGTTTACGGCACGGCAAGCAATAGCGAATCTGAGGG
>JACPZY010000082.1 GCA_016195215.1 Actinomycetota bacterium
CGCTAAGAAGGTTGTTGCCAAGAAGGCAGCACCAAAGCGCAAGAAGGCCGCTAAGAAGGTTGTTGCTGCTCCTGCAGCTGCACCAAAGAAGCGTCGTCGCAAGAAGGCAGTTGCTGCCAAGTAACGACATTAAGAGAAAGACCCGCCATAGAAATGGCGGGTCTTTTTTTATCCCTTATTTGACAATCATATTTGACGAAATTACCTAATTTCTACTCCTCGGGATTTGCCCGCAGGCCATCCCCCACCTTCTCGAATATCTGTGCGATTGCAATCTGATCGGCCCTGGTCAGGTGATCGAGAAAGCGGGACCGAACGCTCTCAACATGGTCAGGCGCTGCAGCGACGATCGCCCTCCATCCCTTTGGGGTCATAACCGCGAAATACCCCCTCTTATCATGAGGACAGGCCTCTCTTTTTATCCAACCGGCTTTCTCCATCACCTTCATCCGGTGGGAAAGTCGCGAGCGCGAGAGCATTGCTATATCAGCCAGTTCGCTCATTCGCAATCGTCGATCGGGCGCATCGCTGAGTTGGGCGAGGATTTCATAGTCGGGCATAGAAAGATCATGTCCAACCAGATCAGTGTCGAGAGCCTCCAGCAGGTGTCGACTCGCAATGATGTAATTTCGCCAGGCTCTCATTTCGACAGAATTGAGCCACCTGGGAGTTGCTGATGTAGCGTTCTGACGTACCATGTGGGAAGTGTAGCAAATAAGTTGAAAGTTCAACTATTTTATGAGGAGAGTTTCCTCCCCTTTTGACGAAAGAGAGCGGTTTCATATGAAGAGCGGAATTGATACCTCATTTATTGATCCCGCAGTTCGGGTTCAAGACGACCTTTATCGCCATCTCAATGGCAAATGGCTCAAGACTCATGAAATTCCTCCAGATCGCGCCTCTGATGGTGTTGGATACAAACTCTACGAGGAGGCCGAGGCGCACGTTCGGGCCATCATTGAGGGGGCGGCGAGTGGTCGCGAGAGTCAAAAAATTACTGACCTCTACGCCAGTTTTATGGAGATTGATGCCATTGAAGCCCTGGGGGCCACTCCTATTGGTCGCTATTTAGAGCGAGCTAACCAGATTGAATCGTGCGCTGATTTCCTGCGGATTTTAGGTGAGTTTGAAGTTGATGGATTTGGTGGAATCTTCTCAGCAGCAATTTATACCGACCATATGGATTCGCAATCAAATATCATCTATCTCAGCCAAGGCGGTCTTAGCCTTCCTGATGAGGCGTATTACCGCGAAGAGCAGTACGAGCCAATAAGAGTTGCCTTCCTCGAGCACGTGCAAAAAATGTTTGAACTCATCGGGATCTCGGACGCGCAGGATCATGCCACTCGCATCCTCGCCCTGGAAAGTAAAATTGCGAGTCGGCACTGGGATCAGGTGAGAGATCGAGATGCCACCCTCACATACAACAAGTTCAGTCGTTCCGAACTTGAGGCACTATCGCCCGGGTTTGATTGGAATATTTGGCGCGAAGGGGGCGAATTGCCGCCAGCAGGATTCGAAAGAACTATCGTTCGCGAACCGGATTTCTTTACGGGGATCGGCGAACTCCTCGGCGATTTCGATTGCGAATCGTGGAGATCATGGTTGAAGTGGCAGGTCATCAGTGGAGCAGCCCCGTACCTCCATGAGGCAATCGTGCAACAGAATTTCTCCTTCTACGGGAGAACTCTTTCGGGAACTCTCGAACTTCGCGCCCGTTGGAAAAGGGCCGTCTCGGTAGTTGAAAGCGCGCTCGGTGAGGCGGTGGGGCGAATCTATGTAGAGCAACACTTTCCACCGCAAGCCAGAGGCGAAATGGAAACTTTGGTGGAGAATCTTGTCGCTGCCTATCGCGAAAGTATCACCAACCTTCCGTGGATGAGTGAGTCCACCAAAAAGATGGCGCTGGAGAAACTGGATAAATTCACCCCCAAAATCGGTTACCCCGATAGGTGGCGTGATTATTCATCATTGGAAATTCGATCCGCCGATCTCATGGGAAATATGGCACGGATCGCTCGATTCGCACGTGATTTCGAAATGGCAAAAATTGGGGTCCCGGTAGACCGAACTGAGTGGTATATGACACCTCAGACGGTCAACGCCTATTACAACCCTGGGATGAATGAGATTGTTTTCCCAGCTGCCATCTTGCAACCGCCCTTTTTCGACATGGATGCCGATGACGCGGCCAACTACGGTGCCATTGGAGCTGTGATCGGCCATGAAATTGGTCATGGATTTGATGACCAGGGCTCAAAATATGACGGTGATGGCAATCTCAATGACTGGTGGACCGAATCGGATCGAGATGAATTTGATAAGCGTTCCACCGCCCTCATAGCCCAATACAACGCACTGGTGCCAGCAGAAGCCCCTGATATCACCGTTAACGGGGCTCTTACCGTCGGAGAGAACATAGGTGACCTAGGAGGACTGAGCATCGCTTACAGGGCCTACAAATTGGCTCTAAACGGCGGATCTGCTCCGGTTATAGATGGGTTTACCGGCGACCAACGATTCTTTCTAGCCTGGGCACAGGCATGGCGCGGAAAAGCCAGGCCCGAGGCTATCCGTCGCGAAATTGCGACTGATCCTCACTCCCCCAACGAGTTTCGATGCAACCAGATTGTCAGAAATATGGATGAGTTCTATACCGCTTTTGGAGTGGAACCCGCAGATGGCCTCTACTTAGCCCCGCAAGAGAGGATCCGAATCTGGTAGATGGAGACCCGTCCGTTCACTGTTAGGATTTTCCCATTCTGAATGCTCCGTGCATTCCACACCAGATTTACGAAGACCCTTAAAGAGTCCCAGAGAAATTAGAGGAGTTCCCATGAAGAAGACCCTGATCGCGGTCCTTTTGATCGCAGGCCTTGCCCTCGCCGGCTGCGGCACAAAAGCAGATACCTCCGCCAAACCAACGGAGAGCGCTTCACCCTCTGCCACCACGACGGTAAGTAGCGGATTTGGCGTCCCAATCACTGTCGGCACTGCAATCACACTGACGATTTCTAAACCAACTAGTTTCAAGCCCGGCCAATTCGCCTCTAACTATCTCCCCGGTCAGGTGGCAAATGTTTTTAGCGTTACCATAAAAAATGGCACCAGCGCAGAACTCGATCCAGCCACAATCTCCCTCGTAGCAAGCTCTGGAGCGAATACCTGCACCGATGTTCTAGATGGAGATAACAACATCAGCGGCGCCCCAACAGATCCCATCGCAGCAGGTAGCGAAGTGAATTTTAAATTTGCTATCGGATGTGACGCAAAGAGCGGGCAACCTCTTCGCATCAATATCACTATCGGCTCTGACACATCAGCCCTCGACGGGACCCTAGCTTAAAGAGGAGCGCTAAGAAGAGATTAAAAAACAGAGATTCTGATCAATCCAGGATCTCTGTTTTTTATTTATGCCGCAGGTTCGGGGAAATGGCAGGCTAAGCGGTGATTTGGTGCGATCTGCTGCAGGGCTGGAATTTCGGTCCGGCACTTATCCTGCACCTTCCAGCAACGAGTGTTAAAGACGCACCCAGCAGGTGGATTCATCGGGCTAGGTAGATCACCGACGAGAATTATTCTTTCGCGTTTTCTACCCTTAATTGGATCCGGCACCGGAACGGCAGAGAGAAGCGCCTTGGTATAAGGGTGGCGGGGGCTCATGAATAGGTCTTTCTTATCCGCCTCCTCCATCACCTTACCTAGATACATGACAATAACTCGATCTGAAATGTGTTGAACGACCGAGAGATCGTGAGCAACGAATAAGTAGGAGAGTCCAAATTCTTCCTGCAGGTCATCCAGGAGGTTAACTACCTGAGCCTGAATCGAGACGTCAAGCGCTGAGACGGGTTCGTCCGCCACTATAAGTTTTGGCTTGAGGGCAATAGCGCGGGCCACTCCAATACGTTGGCGCTGTCCCCCGGAAAATTCGTGCGGGTAGCGATTGACGTGCTCCGGATTGAGTCCGACGCGCTCCATCAGTCGCTCGACTTCTTTTTTTACTCCTCCTGGAGGCGTTATGCCTTGAATGTCAAAGGTCGCGCCAATTAATGTTCCTACGGTCTGTCGCGGATTGAGCGAGGCAAATGGATCTTGAAATATCATCTGCATCTGAGCCCGCAGTGGTTTCATCCTTTTGCGACTCAGATGGGTGATGTCTTCTCCTTGGAAAATAATCTGACCTTCAGTGGGCTCGTATAACTTGAGCACAGTGCGACCGGCGGTGGTTTTGCCACATCCAGATTCACCAACGAGCCCAACGGTCTGACCTGGAAGAATCTCGAGGTCGATGCCATCGACGGCTTTAACGACGCCCTTCTTCTTGTTGAAAAAACCGCCCGAAGTGGATTCGAAGTGCTTCTTTAAACCTACGAGTTTGAGAATTGGCTCGGTCACACTCGGCTCCCCACAGAAGTTCGCGCTACGGTCAACTGCGCTTCGGTCAGGTGGCAACGGGAGAAATGTCCCTTGATCTTCTCGTCGAGGTTAGGAACTTCAGTTGCACACCGATTATTTGGAACGAGACGCGAGAAGGTGCAACGCCCCCGGAAGGCACAACCTCTTGGCAGGGAGATAAGCGACGGCGGTTGACCAGGAATCGCCAATAGGCGTTTCCCTTCCAGCTGATCTACGCGAGGAATCGAATTGAGAAGGCCGATTGTATAAGGATGATCTGGAGTGTAATAAATATCATCGATGGCAGATTGTTCGACAATTTTTCCGGCATACATGACGCAGGCACGGTCGGCTACTTCGGCCACTACACCTAAATCGTGCGTGATCAGTATGACGGCCATATTAAATTCCTGCTGCATATCCTTGAGAAGTTTGAGGATTTGGGACTGGACAGTGACGTCAAGCGCAGTCGTTGGCTCATCCGCAATAAGGAGTGAAGGGTTATTGACCAGAGCCATCGCGATCATTACTCGTTGGCGCATACCACCCGAGAATTGGTGCGGGAATTCCTTGACGCGCTTCGCTGCTTCTGGAATACCGACTAAATCAAGCATCTCGACGGCGCGTTTTATGCCATCAGACTTCGAACCCTTGTTGTAAAGACCCCATGCCTCCGCAATCTGATCTCCGATTGAGTAATAAGGATGCAGTGCCGACATTGGATCTTGGAAAATCATCGCCATCGATTTTCCGCGGAGCTTTCGCACAACCTCTGGTGATGCTGAGATCGTGTCGATTGGGCCTGTTTCCAAATTCAAAATCGCCTCGCCAGAAATATCGGCGGCATTGCGATTATGCAAGCCCATCACCGCCAGCGATGTCACTGACTTACCAGAGCCGGATTCACCAACAATGGCCAACGTCTCACCACGAGCGACGGTAAAGGAAATGTCATTTGAGGCTTTTACTAATCCGTCCTGTGTCGGGAAAGAGACAGAGAGATTCTTCACTTCTAGGAACGGCTTCATCCAACGCGCACCCTTGGGTCAATGTAGGCATAGAGAATATCGACTATGAGGTTCATGACGACAACAAAGGTCGCGGCCAAAATAGTGGTCGAGACGATGACAGGTAGATCGTAATCAATCAGTACTGCTCTCAGTGAGAGACGACCAAGTCCCGGCAGATTAAATATCTGTTCGGTAATGATCGCTCCGCCAAGGAGTCCGGCAAAATCTAAACCGGCAATCGTCACGATCGGTGCGAGAGCGGCCCGGAGGGTGTGCTTGCGTAAAATAACTTTCTCACTCAGGCCCTTAGCCCGTGCCGTGCGGATGTAATCCTCACTCGAGGTCTCAATAACATTGGAACGCGTAAAACGTGTATAAGTCGCGGCAAATGCCAGGGCCAATGTGATCCAGGGCAGATAGAAATTTTTCACCCATCCGATGGGATTAGTAAATGGCGACACCCATCTTCCAGATTCAATGGGGTTGATCAGGTTCAATCTTAGAGCCAGCAGATAAATCAGAAGTCCCGAAATGAAGGTGGGAAGGGAAATACCAACGAGGACAAAAACTGTACTCGCCCTATCCGGCCATTTACCCTGTCGCCTTGCTGCAAGGACACCGAGTGAGACGCCAAGCAGGAGCCAGAGAATAAATGCTCCGACCGCCAGACTGAATGTGACGGGAAATGCCTCGGCAATCAATGTGGTGACACACTCGTGCTTATTAAATGAGTACCCAAACGCTGGGGCTCCACATTCGATCTTGGCCTGACCCTGGCCGTAGGTACGGCCTACAAATAAGCCCTTTACAAACCGGCCGTACTGCACCTGCACTGGCACATCCAATCCAAGGCGATGGCGGTTAGCCTCAATCACCGGCACGGAGCAGCCTTTACCGCAGGTGAGGCGGGCCGGATCCATCGGAAGAATGGCAAAAATGAGAAAAACAGAGATACTGACGAGAGTGATGACGATGACGGTCGCCGTCAGTCGCTTCGCTATGAATTTAAACATCCTCGCCTTTCACTTCCAGAAAAACTTGAAAAACTTCAAAAACTTGGCGTAGTTGAGGGTGGCCCTCATCGGAACCACCCTCAACCCACCTTATCTAACTTATCCTAACTTTTTCTAACTGGGTCTTAGCCCTTTACGTAGAGGCCACCGAACCCGAAGGTTCCCTGTGGCTCCCAGTAGTAAACGCCGCCGACCTTAGAGCCCCAGACATCCTGGCCCTTGTTGAAAACTGGACGGATGATCCAGTACTGATCCATTGCGTACTGTGCGAGTTCCTTCCACATAGCGGCTTGCTTTGCTCGGTTGGTCTCAGCCAGCGCCCTATCGGACTTGGCCTTGAAAGCAGGGTATGCAGGATCGTTCCAGTTCTGCGATAGGTCAAATCCACCCTCCTTGGTAAAGAGAGGAGGAATAACTGTGGAGGCATTTGCCCAGTCCGCACCCCAGCCGGCAGTAGAAATGTCATTCTGCTTTGTGGTGTCCTGAACTGTGGAGTAGTACTGACCGGAGGGAATGAAGTTGAACTTCATGACGATTCCAGCAGCATCCATAGCAGTCTGAATAAGAACAGAGGCCTTCTGGTTGGTAGCTGTCTTCGCGAGGTCCCACGTGATTCCCTTATTAGGATTCGTTGCTCTGTCATAAGCGGCAGGGCACGATGTTTTAGCAGATGCTAAAAGAGCTTTTGCCTTATCTGGATTACCGTTAACGCTCCAGGCTGGATCGTGGATATTTCCAGTGGTCTTAGCGTAGTCAAGGCCAAGTACTGGCTTGATTGGGCTATCTCCCGGATCTCCGTAGAACACTAATCCACCAGATAGGTCGATCAAGGCCTGCATATTAACCGCGAAGAAGACTGCCTTACGTACATCGAGGCAGTCCATTTTGCCAGGAGATACGTTCATAGCCGCATACCGGACGTAGGGATCATAAACGTTGAAGCGCTGCTTCGCCTTTGATGGGTCGGCAAAGAATGCCCGCAAGTTTGCTGGCTGCAGGGTATCTAGGTCGACAGTATTTGGAATGCTGTCATCCAACATGATCTGGTCAGCAACGTCCTGTGAGAGACCAAAACGGACGACGATGTTATCTGGATATGGCGTGCGGACCTTGTCACTTGACTGCTTCCACTTGGTATTACGTACCAAGCTCATTTCATCACCGATCTTGTAACGAGCGATCTTGTACGGTCCGTTTGAGTATGGACGTAGGTCGTACTTGTCGCCGGTGTCCTTGGACTTCTTAACAGGTGCACCTGCTGGGTAAGTAAGGGCGTAGTTGAAGTCAGCAAATGAACGGTTCAAGTTGAAGGTGACGGTGGTTCCCTTGCAAGTAACTGCCTTGTTGAAGAGAGCTTGACCCGTCTTCTTATATGGACCCTTATAGACAGAACTTCCATCAGATGCCTTAGGAATTTTAAGAGCACCTACCAAATATTGAGGCCCGTCAGTGATGACGTCGGTAGCAAATGCACGAGAGACGCCGTACTGCACATCGGCGCAAGTCACGGCTGAGCCGTCTTCCCATGTACTGCCCGCGCGCAGAGTGAATTTCCAGGTCTTTGCGTTATTGCTTGGCACACCAGTATTTGTCGCCAGGTCAGCTACCAGAGATGATCCCGCACTTCCTGCGGTTGGCTTGTATGAAACCAAGTTGCGATACAGATATGAGTTGAAGAACGCGATGTCGCGGCCAGTGTAAACACGGGCTGGATCTACGTGATCAAACTGCTGCTGGTTGGTAATAAAGTACAGAGTGCCGCCATTTTTTGATGAGGCGGCGCTTGCACTAGTTGTCGTTCCTACTAGCGCGACGGCAGCGATGAGTGCAGTTGCTGCGGTCGTGGCTATGAGGCGACGGTTTAAATGGCGTTTAACCATTTTCGAACCGGACATGTGTCCTCCTTGTGGATAGTTCATTCCAGTTCGCGGCCGCGGACTGGACTTTTGCCCAATAACTGCGAAGTTGGTGAACTACTGCGCAGAGGTAGATATTGGTCATTATTTTCCGTACTGCTACGGAAACCTAGGTTATTTATCACGATGGACTCGCCTTCGGGTCGAGAGCATCGCGGAGCGCGTCACCAAATAAGTTGAGCGATAGAACTATGGTGATTAAATAGAGCGATGGAATAATTAAGTAAGCGGGGTCATCGCGCCAGTAGCTCACTGCATCTGCCAGGACGAGGCCAAAAGTTGATGCGGGAGCTTGAACACCAACTCCCAAGAAGGAGAAGACAGATTCCGCGGCCAAGTATCCAGGGAGTGAGATTGACAAGAAAACGATTGCCGTGGGCCACAAGTTAGGAAGCAATTCTTTGGTAATAATCCGAAAACTGGAAGCGCCCAGCGCCTGGGCCGCCATGACGAAATCGCGTTCACGCATACTGAAGGCTTGAGATCTGATCAGACGGGCAAAGCCCATCCATCCAAAAAAGACAAAGAAGAGAATTAAAACGATTATTCGCGCGCCATTATCTTTAGCAATTCCCAGTGCTTCAATGCGCTGGGTCATCGGAAGAATAAGCGCGAGAATCATAAAGGTGGAGGGGAAGGAGAGTAAGAAATCTGAAATTCGACCGACAACAGCGTCGACCTTGCCGCGGAAGTAGCCGGTTGAGATTCCAATTAACATTCCCAATCCGATTGAAGCGACGCTCGTAATGATGGCAACGGTAAAGGAAATACGTGAACCATAGAGCATCAGGGCGAGGAGATCGCGTCCTGCACCTGGCTCTACTCCCAGTGGATGGACGGAGGATATTCCCCCGGATGCTCCGATGGGCATCGCGAACCCGTCAAGTGCCTCGGGGTAAGTCTTGGTATTGCTCAGGCCTAATATGCGGGTAATCACCGGCGCGAGGTAGGCGATGAGAATAAAGAAGGATGCAACGCAGGCAGAGATAACCCCGACTTTGTTCTTCTTGAAACGCATCCAGGCAATCTGCCGCGGAGTCCGCTGGACGATTGGCGCATCAATCAGCAAGTCATCAACGAGGGCTTCGTCGAGATCTGCATCTCCTGGCATGGCCAACCTCCGTTCCACGCGCATAAGACCCATCAAAAATTGACGAGCCTGATTTAGTACCGAACGGTAGCCAAAATAGAAGGAAATGGAAACCCCATTCGTACCTTTTAAGGCATTTCACCGAGTAGATACCTTTATGAGCCCAGAAAAAGTTTCATTTCAGTAACGATGTTATAACGGTGCTTGACACCCAAGGAAATATGACCCTCTCCCGGAGTGAATTTTACTTCTGCCGTTGGGATTTTCGAGGCCAACCAACGTGAATGAGAATGCGGAACCATCAAATCTTCGTCGCCCTGCCAGAGCTGCACGGGAACGGAGATGTGACCAATATCAAATCCCCAATCTTGAACAAAGGCCAGATCGTCATCAATCCAACCGTCAAAACCGTGCCCTAGACCTCTTCGCATTGCTGCCGCCATATCGTTGGCAAACTCGCCCTCTAATACCTCTTTATCCGCATCGCCTACCAACCCGCCAAAGACTTCCCTCAGTTCTTCTCCGGTTACATCCTTCATTGCGAGCGCATTTATATTCATCCACTCACGGAGCGGCCCTTCTCCTTTGAGCGCTTCGCCAAATTCTTCATGATTCTCAGGGCCCATACCTTCTAGAAAATCGAGATCATTCTGGCCATACTGCCCAACGCCAGCCAGAGAAATGATTCCTCGACATCGTGGGTCAAGGGCCGTGGCGAGTGCGTGCGGACCGCCGCCTGACCATCCGATAGAAACAAAATGTTCGATCCCATATTGATCTAAGATTTCTTTATGGTCGGCGTATACATCAATTACGCGACGGCCCTTATCTCTATCGCTACGTGAATAACCAGGACGGCTTACGGAGATAGTACGAAACGGTTCCGATGCCAGGTCATCGTGCCAATCCTGCCAGGTCGTGGAATCTCCGGGAGTGCCATGATGAAAGAGGATTGCGTATTTTGAATCGTGATGGTTATCTAAAAAATCGAGGGTGCGTCCATCTTTAAGTAGAAATTGACTCATGCCAGACTCTAACTCGGGAATATTACTTTTACGAGAGATGGTTCAATACACGAGTGAATAGTTCCGAAGCGACTTTCTCTTTTGAGATAACAACGACGGCAGAAGGACTGGCTCGTGCAGGTACCATCACAACGGCCCACGGCCCGATAAAGACCCCATGCTTCATACCCGTCGGCACCAAGGCAACAGTGAAATCTGTCCTCCCCGAATCCATGAAAGCCCTCGGGGCACAAGCACTACTTGCGAACGCATATCATCTTTATTTACAACCAGGTGCTGATCTCTTGGAGGAAGCTGGTGGACTAGGTAGATTCATGAATTGGCCTGGCCCCACCGTTACCGATAGTGGCGGTTTTCAAGTCCTCTCACTCGGAGTCGGTTTTAAGAAGATCCTTGCGATGGACGCCACTACCTTTCGCTCAGATGACGTTATTGCCGATAAGAAGGACCGTTTGGCCCATGTTGACCAGGATGGCGTGACATTTAAGTCTCATATAGATGGTTCAATACACCGCTTCACACCCGAAATCTCAATGCAGGTCCAGCATCAAATTGGTGCGGACATCATCTTTGCCTTTGATGAGTGCACCACGCTCCATAACACGAGAAAATATCAAGAGGCCGCGGTTGATCGGACTTCTGCATGGGCGAAACGATGTCTGGAAGAGCACAGACGCCTCACTGATATGCGCAAAGACCATCCCTACCAAGCTCTCTTTGGGATAATCCAGGGCGCACAGTACGAAGATCTCCGGCGCTTAGCGGCGAAAGATTTGGGGTCAATGTCCACATCTGGAATTTCATTTGATGGGTTTGGTATCGGTGGCGCTCTTGATAAGAGAGAACTCGGAACGATCGTCTCTTGGGTAAATCAGGAGCTTCCCGAGGGGAAACCAAAGCACCTTCTCGGAATCGGAGCGCCAGAGGATCTTTTTATTGCAGTTGAGAACGGTGTTGACATGTTCGACTGCGTACTACCGTCCAGGATCGCCCGGACGAGCGCCGTCTTCACAATGACCGGACGTTTCAATCTCTCTAATGCACCGTATCGCCGCCAGTTTGCTCCAATCGACGATGAGTGCGATTGCTACACATGCACGAATTATACGCGTGCCTATCTTCACCATTTATTTCGAAGCAAAGAAATTCTTGCCGCTACTCTTGCGACAATTCACAACGAGCGATTTATCGTGCGATTGGTTGAGAAGATGAGGCAGGGACTCATCGATGGAACATTCTCAGAGATAAAGAATGAATTTCTTGCCAAATACAATATTAAGAGGCAGAACCCAGACTAGTCTGAGTATGGATATGAGAGACTTTCCCAACTAGGTTCCACCCTCCAGCGACTAATTCAATCGCTTCACTTGGGCCCCAGCTGTGAGCAAAGTAGGGATGAAGTTTCGAAGGATTTTTCAGAATCGGATCCAGAACTTTCCACGATTGAAGGACAGAATCAATACGGTTAAATCGGAAATGGTCGCCCTCTAGCGCAGCGTCCAAAAGCCGCTCATATGCTTCCTTACGCTCACCCAACGCGGCCGCGAATTCAACTGTTAGATCAACGCAGTCTGTCACCAGGCGGGCGCCCGGAGCCTTTGCTTGCAGAGAAATATCCACCCCATCACTGGCGCCGAGTCGAAAGCGGACAATATTCGGCATTGGCTGGGAGGATTCACTCTCTGAAAAAAGAATTCTCGGCGGTTGCTTGAATTCAATGACCGCCTCCAAAGTCGTGACTGCCATTTTTTTACCCGTGCGCATATAGAACGGTACGCCTGCCCACCGCCAGTTATCAATGAACAGGCGCATTGCTACGAAAGTCTCAGTATCTGAATCAGCTGCGATGCCATCCTCTCCAAGGTAGCCAACGTATTGGCCACGTACAACATCTTCTGGCTGAAGTTCTCTAACCGCAGATAAAACTTTTATCTTCTCGTCCTGCATCGCTTTTGAAGTAAGGTCAATTGGGGGTTCCATCGCAAGCATGGTCAGCACTTGAAACATATGATTTTGGAGTACGTCACGAGTCGCGCCGACACCGTCGTAAAACTTACCGCGACCCTCTATTCCAAAATCTTCCGACATGGTGATCTGGACGCTTGCTATGTAATTTCTATTCCATACTGGTTCAAACAGTGTGTTTGCAAAACGGAAGACAAGAAGATCCTCCACTGACTCTTTCCCGAGATAATGGTCTATGCGATAAATCTGATCCTCAGGCAGAATCTTTTTAAGTGAGTCATCTAACTCAAGGGCACTTGTTAAATCACGACCAAAGGGCTTCTCCACAACAACGCGGGCATGTTGAGTAATCCCTACGCGGGCCAATCCTTTACAGATAGTTTCAAACATATCCGGGGCAATGGCCAGATAAATGACAGGAAGTTTGAAAGCCGAGAGTTGATCGCGGAGAAGTTCAAAAGTCTCCGGACTACGATAGTCACCTACGACCAAATAAAGTTCATCCAATAAACGCTTCAAAATAACTTCATCAATATTTTTAATCCGATCACGTATTGCGCGCTCTGCATTGGCCCTGAACTCCTCCTGGGTCCATTTAGACGATGCGACGCCTATAACGGGAATTTCTAATTCGCCAGCCTCTTCCATCTCGTAGAGAGCCGGAAAAAGCTTCTTCTTGGCAAGGTCCCCAGTTCCGCCAAATAGGACTAGTGCATCTGCGCGCATCTCTACACCTTCTTTGGAGATTCGTTGTGGCCGCCGAATTTATACCGCATGGCGCTCAACACTCGATTGGAGTAGTCATCATTGTTTCGAGAGGCAAACCTTGAAAAGAGCGAAGTGCTTAATATTGGTGCCGGCACACCCAATTCAATTGCGGTCTCCACCGTCCACCGCCCCTCGCCACTATCGCTGACTTCGGTGGAGTACTCCTTCAGCGTCGGGTTTTCATGTAATGCTTCAGCAGTGAGATCCAGGAGCCAGGAGGCAACGACGCTGCCTCGGCGCCACACCTCTGTAATCTCTGGAATATTTAAATCGTAAGGAGGTGTGCCTCCCTTTGTTGCTTCAAAGATTGCCAAACCTTCTGCCACAGCCGCCATCATTCCGTACTCAATTCCGTTGTGAACCATTTTGACGTAATGGCCCGCGCCTACCGGGCCGCAGTGCAGGTAGCCCACTTCGCTTGTACTGGGTATGCCACTTCGTCCCTTGGTTCTACTCGCTGAATCAAAGCCTGGAGCGAGGGCTCGGAAGATTGGGTCAAGGCTCTGCACAATCGCACTGTCACCACCGATCATCAAACTGTAACCGCGTTCCAATCCATAAACTCCACCGCTTGTACCAACGTCTACGAAATTGATTCCTTTTAATGCAAGCGCATTGGAGTTGACTAAATCATTTCTATAATAACTATTGCCGCCGTCAATAATTGTGTCGCCGGGACTCAAATGCTCCGCAATGGCAGCGATAGTTGAATCAGTAACAGCGGCTGGAACCATAACCCAGACCAATCTGGGTGCCGATAGTTTGCGTACGAGGTCCGCGTAATCCGTTGCTCCTATTGATCCCTCTTTGACCAATTCTGCGACGGAATTCGGATTAAGATCCAGAACAACGGATTTAATGTCATTTCTCTCAAGTCTACGAACAATATTTGCGCCCATTTTTCCTAGGCCCACCATACCGAAATTCATTTTTTGAGACTCTGACATTGATCTTCCCCCGTTTCTCCCATTCGAATCCTACTCATTGACCATGGAATCACTATCCACAAAAAGAAGCGTCTCCACCTGACCATGAACAAGTGTGGCAGGGATCGAGAGATCATTGCCAAGAATCTGAGCGACCGCACCTCGTTTACTTGCGCCTGATGCCATTAGCCAGACCGACTCTGAAGCATTGATTTTTCTCATAGAAAAAGAAACCCTTAGCGGGGGAAACTTGGGTGCATCAATTACTGCCAGAACATCGTCACCAGTTTCGTCGGCGACATGATTCGGGAAAATTGATGCGACATGTCCGTCAGGTCCAACTCCCAGGAGAGTCAGATCCATATCAATACCTGCTAGATCAGTTGCATATCTTCTGGCCGCCACCGAAAGAGTGACATTCGAATCAGAGGCGAGAACGGGGTGCAGATGGATCGGGGAATTCCCCTTAAGCTCTTCAAGGACCGATGTGGCATTTCTATCCTTGCTCGCTGATGGCAAAAAACGTTCGTCACCCCACCACAGGTGAAGCCCTAAGAATCGGTCAGGTTCTACGTTCCATCGAGAAACTAATTTTAACGCAACAAGCCCCCCAGCTTCCCCGCCTGTAAGAGCCAGGTGAAAACTCCTCTGAGTATCCAGCCGTTTAAGTATTTTTATGTTCACCAAATCAGAGACTGTATTCGTCAGCTCATCAATATTTGCAAAGGTCTTCACGAGACGAGTCGGTAGACCATTCATGCTAACTCTCCCGGTTCTGCCTCCGCAATTGCATACCTTGTTAGAAATTCCACCCCTGACATTTCGTAAATATCCTCCGGACCATCCTCTTCATCTATCTGCTGTCCTCTGTACTCAAAACCAAAAGATTGGACGACTCGGACAGAAAGCAAATTCTCGGGTGAGACGGTATACCGAAGAGTTTTAACTTCGGGATGCGAGAGAACCCAGAGCCACATGCCCTTAAGCGACTCACGCGCAAATCCCCTGTTGCGGAATTGCTCATGTATTCCCAGTCCGATTTCAATCATTCCATCAGGATTGGGAGCGCTATGAAAACTGGCACTGCCGATAATTTC
Source organism: Actinomycetota bacterium (assembly GCA_016195215.1). Taxonomy (GTDB): domain Bacteria; phylum Actinomycetota; class Actinomycetes; order Nanopelagicales; family Nanopelagicaceae; genus QYPT01. The sequence continues at coordinate 15,209 of JACPZY010000082.1, forward strand.
GCCCGTCTCTCTCAGAACAATCCACCTAACAAACCATTTAATAAGTGTGGGGTCCACTTTCACTTGCGGAACCCGCCAAGCAAGAGGTCCGGTCTCATCCATCAGGACCCGATATGGGTTGGCATACGGCTTGTTCTCATAAATAAGAAGATTTTCGGGTTCTTCAAAGAGTGTTATCAAGTCGTTGGCGGATATGTGGTGTAGATCGAGCCTGGGTGTATGAATTACATCCTGCACTCTCTCCAGCTCGTCCATGATGCTCACGATACCGAATTGAGCATGTACCAGGTATCGAATTAGACCTGAGCAAGCGATATTGTTCTGCTCTTATGGGGCTTACCTTGCGACTTGTACTGGCAGTCACTTCTTCAACCGCACTTCTTGAAGTTAACAAAACGCCGAGCCTTATTAGAGCCATCCATGGTCTACAGGAGTACTGGCCGACACTCCCACTCACGGTGGCGGTGGATGAAAAGCATTCATCGGCAGTCTCTGAATTACTTGAAAAGAATCGGATTTCCCACGAGTTACTTCTCTGTAATCCAGGTAATCCCAATGATTTTGCGAAAGCCCTGGCTCCCGAATCTAAGATTTGCGATGCACTCCTCATTCATGATGCTTCTCGACCGTTGACAAGTCGAGAGCAATTTTCGCGAATAATTGAGGCATTTGGCGAATCGATCGATGCGGTGAGGCCTTCTATAGCATTCACTGAAACATTAAAGATTATTGAATCAGGCTCACGTATTAAGGAGACTCTAGACCGAACCTCAGTAAGAAGAATTTCGACTCCTGAACTCATTCGTACTTCGGCAATAGATATCAAGGGTGATGACCGAGGTTGGTTTCTACCGCTCACGCGGAACGCCGCACTAGAACACGTTGAAGGAAGTCCTGAAGGTCTGAGAATCAATTCAGAGGCAGAGCGAGATCTCCTTGAGTCCTTCCTACATTGGCGTCAAAGAACCGTCAAATGAGTGCCGGGGCTAATTAGCGGAATAGAGATTTTATCTCTCCCCAGAACTTTCCTGGTTGTTGCATCATTTTCCGGGGCATGCTCCACATGAGACCAACCGGAGACTTCCAGAACCGTCTCCATAGTCGCGCCGGCTTCGTTGCGATCCGATTTTCAAGGTCTTTGATGTAATGAATTCTTAGGTCGCCGGGTTCGTGTTTCACCTGCATATGACAAATCTGGCAGGTACTTGAAACTATTAATCGGCCTGCGTACACAAGTGCATGGAGAGTCTCCTGGTCACAGTGAGCACAATGTAATTCTGCATACATCACTTCATCTGTCATTCTACATACCCCCGCATTTCAAGGACGTGTTCAGCGATAACGAGGTCTTGCGGATAAGTAATTTTAACATTCTGAGTTTCGCCAGCGACGGCAATATTCTTATTCTCTGGGAAGTATTCCTCCATGCACGCGGCCGTATCTGTGCCCACGAACTTGTCGTGGTGTGCCTTCTGGTAGGCGGATAGGAGTTCACTCGCCCTGAAGGCTTGTGGAGTTTGGACTCGGACAATCTGATTCTCGCACTTGTAATCAATTTCGAACGGGTCTACCACGATTGCAGGAACGGCACCTCCATGTTGGTGGGCAGTCCGTGCGACATCATGGAAGAGCATGCTCGTTGCTAGCGGGCGTGCTCCATCGTGAATGAGCACCACATTTATCCTTCCGTCAGTAATCGCTGGAGCAAGATGGATAAGTGCGTTGTACTCAGAATCGTGACGGGTCTCTCCGCCCTCTACGAGTTCGACTTCAACGTCTGAAGCCTCCCGTTCGAGAACCTGATTAGCCAACAGAGCGTCCTGCGGACTGATGACCAGAACTGTCCGACAGCCCGGAAAACTCTTCACTGCGTTGGCGATGGAGCGAGAGATTATGCGGCGGCCACCCAGAGGAAGCCATACCTTATTAGTCGCGCTACTAAAGCGAGATCCACTTCCCGCTGCCAGAATGACCACGGCAATCCGCATGGGCTCGAGCAGGGCCGTACGCGCTTCCATGCGTACATCCTGTCACCAACATCCTGCTGTCTGCATTCTCTTACTAGGTGAGTGGTGGGGTCTGTGGCAGACTTGAAATATGGCTCTCACTCGGTGGATTCCACGAAAATCCTTTGAGGAGGCGATGGTGAAAGCTGAGAATCTCAAGAGAGCGGTCGCAGCCAGAGAGCGGCGCAATTCACTCCTCTTTACTGAAGCCCAAGAGAACTTCCGTCGAGAATTACTCCTGCACCCGCGAGACGAGATGCCCATTGCGCAGAATTACGATTGCCCGTTCTGCCAGGGCAGCCCTCCTCGAATTAGACCGTCGCGCTCACCCATAAGAGTCCGTATTACGCGTAAGTAAGTCCAAGATTGTCCTGCATACGCCGTAGCTGCACGATCAGACTCGATTCATTGAGTTCGACCTGATCATAAGTAATCAATTCTCCTACCCTGATTGTTTTCTGAACGGTCGCTCCTTGAATTAATCCGATAGGCACGAAGTTATCGCGCTTTGCATCCTGCGCGATATCGGAATAGCCGCGGACGGCGTAGCCACCAATGCCATCGATCTTCTCGCCTGGATTCAGATCCTTCTTCGCCATCGCACAGACCTCCGCTTGCAGATGAGGCGCAAAGAGGGAGGACTCGCGATCGAGAACCGCGCGAGCCACCGAAAGTGGTGCCTCGACAGATGCCAAGTGGTACGGACGGTAAAGGGCAAAGTAAGGACCAGCGCCCATGCCAAGGTAGCTCATCTCATGATTGATATATGGCGCATCTGTGCGAACGATGACAAAAACACCCGGTGCCACATCACCAGTGCAGTAATCAACAACTCCTGGACGATCTAGGACGCCCCCGTCGCCTTGGAGGGCAAAGACGCTCTGTAATGTTGTTCGGGATGCTGCTGGTCCATACATGCCGCGCTTGGACAATTCCAAACCCGTTGTATTCGCAAGGGCCGCCATCTCGATCATTGTCTTTGAACCATCGGTAAATGAGCAGAGCATCTTCGGATTCATCTGCTTTGCGATTGCGCGCTCCTTTACGGTATCTGGATTACTCAAAGGTTCGAATGGGTTGTTCTTTCCTTTGCCTGCGGCAACAATCTCGAATTGAAGATCTCGTGCGAAATCTACGAGAACCTTTGCCTCAACGGGCTCATCTCCGTGACAGACGGTGTATACCGACCCGCCGAGTTGGGCGGTGCGATGAAGTAGCGGTCCAATGGTCACATCCATCTCTACATTAAGAACGGCAACGTCCTTCTTCGCTAGAAGGCTCTGATAAGTAACTCGCGCTCCAATATCTGGCACGCCAGTCGCCTCAACAACAATGTCATACGGAAGTTCTGAAATAAATTCCGTTGTAGTTGTACCAGCGGCCTTGCCAGCCATCAACGCGTCGGTCAGCACCTTTGGATCGGTGCTTACTACGGCATCGTTGATGCCAATATCTTTAAATAAGGCGTGGATGCGTGCTGGATCAATGTCAACAACCAAGGTAAGTGAGAGTCCAGGCATTCTCGCTATCTGGCAGCCAAATCCATGCCCCATCTGTCCGGCGCCAACTAGTGCGACTCGGACATCTCTTCCTAAAGTTTTTGCGTGATCTTGGAGGCGCTTTGTGTATGCCATGGTGCCAACACTCGATTCATTTTTTAGTTTTGCGCTATAACCTGAAGTCTATCTCCGACTTTTACCATCGGCAATTCACGTGCTTCTACATTTACATCACCGGGTAATTCTGCATCCGAAAGTCCATTCGCTTTTAAATCCAGGTGACCAAGATTTAATAGATTTTCGCTTGCAACAGAGCCCACCGCAAGCACTGTGAAGTAATCATCATTAAGCGCGATTCTGTCACCAACAATCGGAGCACGTTTGTGATTATCAACTCTGTGCAATATGGAAAATTCGTGGAGTTCTTCCGGTGCATTCTCTCCAAACCATACGAGCAGACCCTGTTCGCGAAAGTCGGCAACTAATGCGCCGACAGCAGTGACCGTTGATGAATAAACGACTTCAGGCAAAGTAACTCAAACCTCTTTGATGTTATCCACTTTTACGCCAGAGACAAAGAGATCGGCCGTGATAAACATTGCAAGGGGGCCAGCCGGGCTTGCACCGTGAATATCGACAGTGGGCACTTTCTTCATTGGGTAGACACCAACGCGTGCCGTGCCCCCGCAATCAATTACTGCAACCGCAATCTTATCAAAGGGAACACTGCTTTTAAATCCATCAAATGGAGTACCGCCTGTTAGTTCAGCGATTCGGGCAGCAACCGGATGAATGCCGCCACCGGTAACCGAATAGATGTAGGGACGATCATCAGTCGGGGTTATGGTGAGTGGTCCGCCCCATCCGCCCTTGCCTGCATCGATCTTTACGCTCTTAAAATCTCCCATTGCAACTAACTCCTTATTTGATGACGAGGATTTCCTCATCTGCCAGTTTCTACTCTCTATTAACTTACTCGGTACGTGTGCGGGGAACCAGACCCCCGCACACGTACTCGAGATCTACTGCTTTATGTACTACCTATTTGCTTGTGCTGTAGAGGCCGAAAGATGCGAAGTACGCAATAACGACCGCCAATGGACCGGTAATGACGCGAGAGAAGAGTACGGCGGGGACACCAATCTCTACTGTCGCAGGCTCGGCCTCTCCAAGAGCCAGACCGACCGGGATGAAGTCGGCACCAACCTGTGGGTTGATTGCAAAGAGAGCTGGAAGAGAGTACTGGGCAGGAATATTTCCCTTTCCAATTTCAACTCCCAGAAGTGTTCCAATGATTTGAGCAATAACTGCGCCCGGTCCAAGCAATGGAGAAAGGATTGGGATTGAAATAACGATAGAGATGAGAATCAATCCAGGGAGCGATGAAGCCGATCCCTTCAGGCCTTTCGCAATCCAGTCACCAATACCGGTCGTAAGGATCAGACCGATAATGAAGGAAATGAATGCCATAAACGGGATTACGTTACGAATTACTGTGTCGACGCTGTCGCGGCCGGATTGATACAGAATTCCGACAACTCCACCGACACCGCGGCCAATCTTGACGATAACGCTCGTGAAACTTGCCATGATTTAGGCCTCCCTCTCGGCTTTGGTCATCATTCGCGCTGTGATTGCCTCAGTGACAATTCCGCGGATGAAGATAACGACCAGACCAACTAGCAAGTAACGAACTGCTAGATCTCCTAATCCATATCCCAATTGCTGAATACCGGTTGCAATTCCCAGGTAAACAAAGAGTTCACCAGGATTTGCATGCGGAAAAATACCCAGAATTGGATGGACAAAAGAGACTGCTGAGTCGTAGAACGCCGGTTTGAAGCGCTCGGGTAAGAAACGACCCATCGTGTATGCCATTGGATTGGTCAGCAAAAAGACCGAGACAAAGGGGAGAACGATGTAGCGCACTGGGTACCACTGGAAACCAGGACGCGCAGCAGCTCTTCCGAGATTTTCGATTTTCTCTGGACCAATCAGTCGTACGAGAGCATTCACTGCAGTCAACAGGACTATCAGTGTCGGAAGAATTCCCCCCATAAGACTGAGAAGAACCGATCCGCCTTTATTGAAGACTCTGATAAAGTCTTCAGCGGCTGTAGCCAACGCGCCCAGAAAGCCCGTTGGTTTATCAACCGTAACTGCGGCTGCGTATGCAACCAATCCACTTAATGCCACTTCATCCTCCTCACGGATAAAGGCCGCACGAGCGGCGATTGAAAAGGTCCGGTTGGATTAATATTCCCGGCCCATTTTTTCCCCTTGGTCCGACCGAGATAGGTAATCCTTAATGTGTTGCGCTGACATCACTGCTGCTTCACGCACTTTATTAGGCTCATCTACCTCCTCTCGATTTCCCGAGAGAATGCCGTCCAGTGAGAAACCTATGTAGTTTGTTAGTTGGCTCGACTTAGCAAAAACCGTGAAACCTTTGAGCACCAATCCATCTTGCACAATTCCACCATTGTCAACCGCGAGTGCGACAAAGGCGCGGCCACCTCGGTATCGACGTCCGCCCATTCCCACCGCAACCGTTCCCTTCTTGCGGAGCCCCGAGAGATCGGCTTGAAATCGCTTTGCCTGCATGTAAGCCAGGGCTAACTGCGACGCCCACATGGCGGCAATAACAAGCAGAAGTCGGGTCAGGAATGTCATGCGCTGCGAACCGCCTTTGCTGGGGTGATGAGTTTGAGAAGTTCGGTTGCACAAGCGACATCAGTGATAAGCGTGTCTATCAAGCGAGCTCGAGCCGCACCAAGAACTCCAAGAGCTTTTTCGACTCCCGCTGCAACGCCTATGACAAGAGGAATATCGGAGATCTCTTCCAAAGTAAGACCGACTACTCGATTATCCATTTCGAGACTGACAGCTCGCCCCTGGCTATCGTAAAAACGGGCGGAGATATCTCCGGCATAATTTTTTGCAACGCTCTCGTGGACTGTTTTACTCAGGTTAAATTGTTTGAGAACATCTTCACTAGACGGCGAACCGCGTGAACCGATTCCGACCAGGGCGATATTTGATTCACGGGCGATTTCAAGAACACGGTCAATGGAAGATTCATTCAGAAGAGTGTTCCGTGTTTTGGAATTACTCACTACCGCCGGTGAGAGCAATGGCACAAACTGGGCATGAAGATTCTGCGCCAACGTCCGCCCTAATTCTTCAGCACTGACAGAGCTCGCCACAGAGGAGAGTCCACCCATTAATTGAGTCACTCTTAACCCCGGGAAAGTTTCATTCTGTACTTCCACAATCGCAGCCTCTACACCGCGTCCCCAAGAAATTGCGATCGTCATGTTTGGTTGCAATGCTCGAGTCAGCGCCATAGCCGCGGCGCGCCCAACAGAGGTAAGTGTGGTTTCGGAGCGATCAGTACCAATCACTTGCACTTCGCGAATGCCAATGGCCTTCTTTAACTGATGAGAGAGCGAATCATGACGTGTAATTGGTGCAACAATCTTTATCTGCACAAAGCCCATCCGCTTTGCATCCGAGAGCATTCGAGAAATATTTGAGCGGGAAGTACCCATCACTCGCGCAACCTGATCTTGCGACTGTCCCTTTTCGTAGTAGAGGCGCGCAACCCGGAGAATCGACTCCGTGTCTCGAGGTTTCACTATCGTCACATCCGTTCAGTCGGTGAACAATAGAGTCAGTGTGCTGCCCGCCACAGCAATAAGCAAGCATTTGCCGCGGAAATGTCAGATACTTTTTAAAGATTTTTGGCGATCTCGAAAGCCCCCCCCCCACAAGAGGGAGCATCTAGAGGCCCAGGGCGGACAATGGGTGGAGGTGCTCTCGAGCAAAGTTTTTTGCATCCTCTGCGTTACGGGCACGCAGAGCCGCTTTAGCTGCCTTCCGCATTTCGAGGTGTGAAAGAGAAGTCAGAGCAGTTGCCACATCTGCAAGGGTGCTCACATTGCAAGAAAGAGAAGTAACTCCAAGACCCATGAGCACTGCCGCGAGAGTCGGGTCGGAAGCCGCCTCTCCACAAACGCCGACTGGGCAATTATTCGCACTCCCGGAAGACGCGACCCGATGGACTGCATTGAGCAGAGCGGGTTGCCAAGGATCATTAAAATGTGCCAACGCTGCTGACTCACGATCGGCAGCATGCAGGTACTGTCCAAGATCATTTGTCCCAATAGATACGAAGTCGCATACGGAAGTAATCTCATCGGCAAGGAGCACGGCTGATGGAACCTCAATCATCACACCTGCACTCTTGATTCCAAAATCTTTTGCTAGAACTACAAAATTCTCTGCCTCCTCCGGCAATGTAATCATGGGAGCCATAACCCACACCTCTGCACCAGAGGTCTTCGTTGCATCAGCGATCGCTTCGAGTTGAGTAGTGAGCAATTCTTTGTTAATTGCAATCGTACGATAGCCACGTACCCCCAAAGCAGGATTAGGTTCGTCTGCAAAACTAATAAATGCCATCGGCTTATCAGCGCCAGCGTCAAGAGTCCGAATGACAACTTTCTTACCAGCAAAAGGAGTAAACGCCTGAGTATAGATATCACGTTGCTCCTCCAGGGTTGGAGGCGTCTGTCGATCCAAATAGAGAAGTTCAGTACGAAGAAGTCCGACACCATCGGCTCCAGCATTTATCGCGACATCAACATCTGCAAGCCTGCCAATGTTCGCGTAAATAGGAATGGTTACTCCATCGGTTGTCTCATAACCACTTCGACCACGAATCGCCTTCTTGGAACGTCGAGCTGTAATGGACTGTGTGAGCGCTGCGAGTTCTGCCGCTAGTTCTGGACTTGGATTAAAAGTCACAACACCTCCGCGCGCATCTACGCCTACGATGCCACTTCCAGCCTTCTCTTCCTTTTTAGCAGCCTCTACAACGCCTTTGCAGGCAACCACTGCCGGTATCCCAAGGGTGCGAGCAATAATTGCCGTGTGGCTAGTAGGGCCGCCTTCTTCGGTGACAATCGCAAGAACCTGGCCCGGCTTCAAATCAGTAGTGTCCGCCGGCGATAGATCACGTGCAATGAGGACAAATGCCTGGTCTAGATGTGGAATTTCAGGATAACCAACGCCTGAGAGAACGCAGATGATTCGATCTCTGATATTTCCAACATCACTTGCACGTTCTGCGAGGTATCCCCCCGCTTCTATGAGGAGTTGTGAGAAAACCTCGCTCGCTTCCCACATAGCGTAGGCAGATCCGTACCCTTTATTAATCAAGGATTCCGCGGTCGAGAGCAATGCGCTGTCTTGGGCAATTTCACTTGACGCCTCCAAGATCTCCTTTGCCTCGCCAGTAGTACGAGAAGCGCGCGCAGCCAATTCATCGGAGATAGTTTTTGCTGCATGATGCAAATTTTCAAGCTCCTGCGCCGGAACCAACGTCGACTTGGTCGAGGAGGGTCTCGGAAGTGCGGCAGCCATAACCTGAAATGGGCCTAATGCAGCTCCAGTGCTCGCCGAAATTCCTTGGAGTGCGTCCATTTCAAAACCCCTCTCCCGGAATCTACAGCGCGTCGATGAGTTGGTCGAGCAGACTGGCGGCTTCTAAGGCATCACAGTAGCGAAGGTCAACCGTGAGATTGATTTCTGATTCGCCAAATGACGCATGAGGTGCCCCAACAGATAGAGCTGTCGTATGCGAGGGAAGTAACATAGGAATGGCTGAAGCAATTTTTCTGTGCGAGAGATCAAAGATAGAGGTCGTCGCACCACTCAACATCTGAACCGGAACTTTACCTTCGGCCGCCTGCACTCGAGTGGTTTGGATCCACTCTTGAAGATGCGCACCAGGTGACAGATCTGGATCTCTAAAAACGGGAATCGCTAGTCCGTACTTCGATTCCATAATGAGTCCCACGCCAACGAAATCATGAGCACTTTCGTCGTGAGTTGAAAGATTAATGTGAGTATTTTTCCGTACGATGCGCGCCCACGTAGAAACTATGTGCGCGCTTCCTTGAGCAAGAGAAGTAGTCGTATGCGAACTAAATCGCGACAGGGTTATTTGTGGAATCCCCCGAGTCATCTCAAGTGCTTGTGCCACTTTCTTGCGATTTGCTGCTTTCCGACTCTCAAGTCCGCTGACTGGCTGGGGAGCGGCTCCGAGAGATTTGTTGACATCCTCGTATGTGATAGTGCCGTATGGACCCGTTGGAGCAATATCTTGCAGGTTAATCCCCCTATGTTCTGCCAGAGCACGAGCCTTCGGCACTGCCATCACAGTTTTTTCCACGACTGGGACGATTACCGGTTCTGGCGCCGCTACTTGATCAGCCTCAGGTGCGATGACTTCTTCAATAGCCGCCTCTGGAGTTGAAGGAGTGTTGAAATCGAAACTCATCACCTGGGTCTCAGTGAAAAGAACGAGAACCGGCGCGCCAACTGCCATAGTCGACCCAATTTGTCCGACAATTTCCTTCACTACTCCATCTGCCGGAGATTCGACTTCCATATCTATCTTGTCTGTTGCAACATCAAAAAGTATGTCGCCGGATTTCACCGCATCTCCCACATTGACTCGAATGCTTAAGAGTTCGCCCTCCTCCATTGTCATGCTCATTTTCGGCATGATCACCGCGTACTCAAATTTGTTCATCTCCAGTTTGCCACCACTTCGCGAGCAGCCTTCACAATATCCGGAATCTGGGGAACGGCAGCCTTCTCCAATTGAGGTGCATACGGAATTGGAATGTTCATGCCAGCCAACCTGGCAACGGGGGCAATAAGGTGACCAAGCGCGGGTCCAGTAGCGACCTTTGCGATGACCTCATTGAGGAATCCTCCATGCTCTGGTGCTTCCTGCACAACCATTAACCGACCAGTCTTTTCCAGGGAGGCGTAAACCGGATCCATGTCCAACGGCGAAATCGTCCTCGGGTCTATGACGGTGAGAGTGACTCCATCTTTATCAAGTTCATCCGCAGCCGAGAGCACCCGAGAGACCATGATCCCCGTCGCAACAACGGTTAGATCCTTGCCCTCTCGAAGTACGCGAGATACACCAAGGGGAATGCGGTACGCACCCTCCGGCACGGGTTCGCGTCCTGGAATCTTGTAGAGAAGTTTGTGCTCAATGAAGATGACTGGATTTGGATCATCGATCGAAGAAAGGAGAAGTCCCTTCGCCTCATACGGGGAAGATGGAATAACAACTTTCAACCCCGGAACATTGGCAAACCAACCTTCCAGACTCTGCGAATGCTGGGCTGCTGCTCCCGTACCCGAGCCTCCGGCCGCTCGAAGCACAAGCGGCACGTGCAGGCCTCCTCCCACCATGAAATGAATTTTGGCGGCCTGATTAACAATCTGATCCATCGCTTGAGCCGTGAAATCTGAAAATTGAATCTCGACTATCGGGCGCATGCCAGATAGCGTGGCGCCAACCGCTGCTCCCACGATTCCTAACTCGGAAATAGGGGTATCTCGAATCCTCTCTTTGCCAAATCGGTGGTACAGATCGCCGGTTACGCCGAAGGCGCCACCATAAATACCGATATCTTCGCCGAGGATAAATACCTCGGGGCGTTCCTCCAACGCGATGGACATTGCTTCACGTAGCGCCTCGGACATCGTAAGCATGCGATCACTCATGAATTCACCTTCTTAAATACTGCATCCAGCAAATTGGCGGGATCTGCGGGTTTCCCCTTCATCGCTTCGTTTACTGCCGCTATTACTTGAGATGTTGCCAGCGCGTGAATTTCAGCAATCTCTTCATCGTTAAGAAGTCCCTTATCTCTCACCACATGTTCGAAAAAAAGTATCGGGTCTTTCTTTTTCCACTCATCAATCTCCTCTTTAGTTCTGTAGAGATTTTTATCTGAACGTGAGTGACCCTTCCAGCGATATGTGACAAATTCCAGAATAGTTGGACCTTCTCCGGCCCGAGCGCGCTTGACTGCCGTCTCCGTTGCTTCGTATACCGCTGCAACATCATTACCGTCGAAGGTGAAACCGGGTATTCCATACCCGAGACCTCGCTCCGAAAGATTGTCGATAGCGAAAGCGAGCTCGGTTGAGGAACTCATCCCGTACTTATTATTTTCACAGACAAAGATGACTGGTAACTTCCAAATTGCCGCAAGGTTGGCCGCTTCGTGAAATGCACCTTCGTTCATTGCCCCATCGCCAAAGAAGGACACAACCACTGTTCCCTTGTTCATCAATTGCGAGGCAAGCGCTGCGCCGACGGCAATCGGAATTCCACCTCCTACAATTCCATTGGCTCCAAGATTTCCAGTCTCGACATCTGCGATGTGCATCGATCCCCCACGACCACCGCAGTAGCCATTCTCCTTGCCCAGAAGTTCCGCGACCATCCGTGTTAAGTCAGCACCCTTGGCGACGCAATGTCCATGTCCGCGATGCGTCGAAGTAATCTGATCGGAAATATTCAGGGCCATGCAGACACCTGTTGGTGATGCTTCCTGTCCAATAGATAAGTGCATCGTTCCATGCATCATGCCTCTTCCGAAAAGATCCTCAACCGCCTCTTCAAGTTTTCGGATTCGCGACATTGTCAGAAGCGCATAGCGCGCATTCTCAGGTGATTCGAGTGGGTGGCCAGTAACGAGCTCCGCAGTAGTCATTTTCCTACTTTCACATATGTGCAAGTGTCTGGATGGATGTGTCTATTAAACACCACTTCTTCCCGTTATACGATCTCCTCCCCCAAAAAAGATTGGTCGACCATGCAAGAATTTCGCACCACTGTTGCATCCCCTGTGGGATTGCACGCTCGGCCCGCCTCCCTTTTCTCGCGGAGCGCCAAGGAGTCGGGGTGCGTGGTCCGCTTAGCGAAGGTGAGTGATGGACTCCTCTCCGATTTTGTCGATGGCTCCAGCATCCTTCGCGTTATGACTCTCGGGGTGAAGTGCGGAGACGAAATCGTCGTTCAAGTCGAAGGGGAGAATGAAATTGTGGCGGCTAACGCGCTACGTACACTCGCTGAAAGTTCTGACCACTAAATCGAAATTCTGATCACTTAAGAACTGACAGAGTATTGACAGGGTTTAAACCAATCTACTCACCAAAACGATCCCGCGTGGCGCCACTTAGGGCTACCCTCAAAGATGAGAAACATCGAGCCTCGATGACGAAGCAGATAATAAATAACAGAATCAAACTCTGCAGCTGGCCCAACCGTAACCCCGGGAAGCACATCTACATTTGCCGTCCTGGCTGGCACAACGATTACAAACACTGGTCCATCTGCAATTAGCGGAACCACTGGCGGAAATGTCGGACTCTTTCCAGGATCCGCCTTCACGGGAAGCTCAACTGTGACAATTTCTGGCACTCAGCACATAGCAGATGCCGTCGCGAATACTGCACAGACTGATCTGGTGGCTGCTTACAACAGTGTAAGCGCGCCGACTCCAACTATTCTTGCCTCTCCAGAACTTGCCTCAAAAGTTATTACCCCAGGAACATACTCAACTACCGCTGGAACTTTCGAGAACTCTGGCGCACTTACGCTCGATGCTCAAGGTGATGCAACTGTGATCTTCATTTTCCAGGCTGCAACAACCTTAATTACATCTGCAGGAAGCACGATGACTCTTGTCAACGGTGCTCAACCATGTAACGTGTATTGGAGAGTTGGAAGTTCTGCAACCCTCGGAACCAACTCGACCTTTATTGGTCGAATCTTTGCCTTAACAACAATTTCGGCCAATTCAGGTGCTGCAGTCCGCGGTCAGTTGCTCGCACAGACAGGTGCTGTCAACCTTAATGCCAACGTCATTACAAATGACGGCTGCGTTGTTGCCACGCCAACTCCTACTCCTACTCCTACGGCCACGCCAACTCCTACGGCCACGCCTACTCCTACGGCCACGCCAACTCCTACACCAACCCCAACACCGGTGGTTACACCCAAATCAACTGTTAAGGGCGGCAAGTTGCCTAATACTGCTTCACCTTGGTTTAACCTGCTAGCAATCTCTGCTGGACTGGTTCCTCTTGGTGGGATTGGGATGAGATCAAGAAGATATTTCGGCAACAAGTAAAGAGTTAAGTAAAGAGTAAGGAAGTTTCCGCTCCTCACCTTTGCAGATGAGATAGATGAGTATCAGTTCTGGTAGTTCCGTGCTACCAGAACTGACTCATACTCCAACAGAGAGATAACCGCCTCTTTTATGAGAAAGTTTTTCTGAGTTCAAATCTGTGAGAAACTGCCCTACGTGATTGCAACTCAGAGCCTTGAACTTCGGGCTGGTGCACGCCTACTTGTTGCCGGAGTGACAGTCCGTATCAACCACGGAGATCGAATCGGATTTGTGGGTAGAAATGGATCCGGCAAAAGCACCCTGGCCAGAGTATTAGCCGGAGAAACGATGCCCGCAGGAGGGCAGGTCTTACGAAGCGGCGCAATCGGATACCTCCCCCAAGATCCCAGGACCGGTGACGAGGAAGGCACAGTTGTAGAGCGGATCCTCTCAGTACGCGGTTTGGATCAGATTGTGGCCCGCATGCGGCAGGCGGAGGAGGCGATGGCTACTGCGCAAGGTGAAGATTTAGAGTCCGTAATGAATAGGTATACCCGCGCAGATAACGAATTCAATGCAGCCGGCGGATACAGCGCGACCGCCGAAGCCGAGGCGATTGCCACGAGTTTGGGAATCCCAGAGCGGCTCTTTGACCAACCCTTGGAATCCCTCAGTGGCGGTCAACGTCGCCGGATCGAATTGGCGCGAATTCTTTTTAGCGCGGCAGAGACCCTTCTCCTGGATGAGCCAACCAACCACCTGGATGCAGACTCAGTGAGCTGGCTCCGCGATTACCTCCTGAAATACTCAGGAGGCTTGGTAATCATCAGTCACGATGTAAACCTGATCGAGACGGTAGTGAATAAAGTCTTCTATCTCGATGCCAACAGAAATGTTATTGATGTATACAACATGGGTTGGAAGAAGTACTTGCTTCAACGGGAGCAGGATGAGCACCGTCGAAAAATCGAGCGAGCAAACGCCGAGAAGAAGGCGGCAATTCTCGAGAAACAAGCTGAGAAGATGCGTGCCAAAGCGACAAAAGCCAAGGCCGCGCAGGGGATGTTCCGACGTGCAGAGAAATTGCTCTCTGGTCTTGAAGATGTGCGCAAGGTCGATCGCGTCGCAAGACTCCGCTTTCCTACTCCCTCTCCCTGCGGCAAAACTCCGCTTTCGGCAACAGGTCTGAGCAAATCTTACGGATCCCTTGAAGTCTTCACCGACGTTGACCTCGCGATTGATAAAGGCTCAAGGGTCGTCATCCTCGGTCTCAACGGCGCCGGAAAGACTACTCTCTTGAGAATGCTCTCTGGCGATCTTGAACCGGATACCGGAGAGGTCGTTGAAGGGCATGGATTGAAGATCGGCTACTACACCCAAGAGCACGAGTCGTTAGATTTCGAACGAACGGTTTTGGAAAATATGTCGAGTGCACATGCAGATTTACGTGAACCAGAGGCCCGTAATGTGCTTGGATCTTTCTTATTCTCAGGCGATGACGTCCACAAACCAGTGAAAGTACTCAGCGGTGGCGAACGAACCCGTCTCGCACTGGCAGTTTTGGTAGTGAGTGCAGCAAACGTTTTACTTTTGGACGAGCCAACAAACAACCTTGATCCTGCATCCCGACATGAAATTCTCGGCGCCCTTGGTGGATATCAAGGTGCTGTAATCCTTGTCTCACACGACGAAGGCGCTGTGCGTGCTCTCAATCCCGACCGAGTGCTCCTGCTTCCCGATGGCGATGAGGATTTCTGGAACGAGAGCTATCTTGACCTGGTTGAGATCGACTAAACCTCAACATCACTCACGGGACGATCTGGCAATTTAAGCCTCAGCGCAAAGAAGGCGACGAGTAGCAATCCACCGACGAGAAGAGAAATCCAAAGAGCCCAAAGACCGGCACCCAGCAGCACACCTGCCGCGGCCGGTCCCATAATCATTCCTATTTGCCACGTATTCGTTGCCGCAGAGTTATAACGACCCCGTAAGTGATCTGGAGCAAGTTGGTTGACGACTGCGGGAAGGATGGGAGACCAGACCATCTCACCGATTGCAAAAATAAACTGGCAGACGATGATTGCTGGAACGGCTACACCGGGCGAGATTCCCGCCAGCGCTAACGACACCCATGCCAGAGCCCAGAATCCCGCAGCTATCGCCAGACCTTTTGCTCTGGGCAACCTCTCTAATTTTTTAATAACCCAGAGTTGGAAAATCGCAATTACTGCCGTATTGACTGCGTAAGCCCAGGCGAGGCGTGATGGTTTAACATTCCCGACCGTTGTTGCAAAGGAAGTGAATCCCACTTCGAGTTGGCTGTAACTCAAGAAAATTGCGAAAAGAGCAACGATCCAGACTTTACGGAAAGTCTTATCTTTTATGACATCGCCCCATCCTCCCTCGAGTGAGGCGTGATGTTCACGTTGCGCTCGGGTTCGATTGCCGGCCTCTTTCAAGGAGAGCACGACGAAGAGATAGACGATGAATGAAAGTCCATCACCAATATAAAGCAGTTCGAAAGTGACTGGCTTATCCAGCGAAATAATAAGTGAAGATAGAAGTCCGCCTATACCAAGTCCCAAATTCAAGAGAGCGAACTGCGATCCGTAAATCCTCTCTCGCAGGTGATCTGGAGTGAGCTCTGTGTTGAGAGCCCCCTGACTTTGCCACATAGCAGATTGACCTATCGAACAGATGGTAATGACAAGGAAGGCTTGCGATGCGGTGCGAATAAGAGAGAGGGATGAATAGCCCACCGCAGAAATCAGAAGTGAGGCAATCAATATCGGTTTTGGTCCCCATTTATCAATCAATGTTCCGATTCCTGGAGCTGCAACAAGCGAGACCAATGCGCCGTAACTAAAAATCAATCCCGCGGTCGATGTCGGAATATTTCGAATCGAGTGGAAGTAGACAAAGGCAAATGGCAGAACCAATCCGTTACCTAGAGCACTCAGTGTTATTCCTAAGAGCATCCGGCGAACGTGGGGCGGTAATCGGTCAGTCGATTGTGAGGACATCGAGCAAGTCTAGGGGAGCCACACCCGCTCCTATCTATTATTTATCTAGATTGGAATTATGCTTAAGGAATTCGAAAGTGATAGACGACCTCACTCCTTCGCCCTGCTCCCCCTAAGGAGAGAAAAGATGTTACAAAGAACGAGACTGGGTTCCGTCGCAACAATTGTTGCTGGAGTCATTCTCATTCTCCTCTTCTCCCCTATCGCAAAAGCGAAAGCAGATGATGCACATTGGACTAAGCGAGATCCCAGTTGTTCGTGTCAGTCGATCGCCTCATCGA
>JACPZY010000104.1 GCA_016195215.1 Actinomycetota bacterium
CCCTGAATATCCCCTTGGACGTTATTGCGGGAGGCCTCTCTACTGCCGAACTTCGAAGTAAATGGAGGATGGAGTTACATGAATTGAAAAATCTTCTCCTCATTAATGACGCGTACAACGCTAACCCGGAATCCACGGCGGCAGCCCTTCGGGCACTCTCGCTCTTCGCTCAAGAGAGAGGGGGCCAATCCTGGGCGTTTCTAGGGAAGATGCATGAGCTTGGGAAGTCATCTCAAAGTGACCACGCTGGAATAGGTGCCCTTGCAGAGTTACTTGGAATTGATCATCTAGTCTGCGTAAACGAGTCCGATTACGGGCACGCTCTTCCAAAGATTGGAGAGATGGTCGTGCATTACTGCGATACCAAGGGTGCTGCGCTCAAGATGGCGGAACATTTTTCTCCGGGCGATGTCGTTTTAGTAAAAGGATCTCGCGCAGAGCGGATGGAAGAATTGGCGGAAGATTTGATGAAGTACTGGGAGCAGGAGATGGGCGAAGAGGCATGAGAGAAATATTGATTGCAGGGGCAATCTCCCTCTTTGTAAGCCTCTTTGGAACACCGATTCTTATTCGCGTTCTCGCTAAGCGTGGTTACGGTCAAATCATTCGAGATGACGGTCCCAGTAGCCACCACACAAAACGCGGAACTCCTACCATGGGTGGGATCATTATTATCCTTGCGTCATTGTCCGGCTATTTTTTAAGCCATCTGATAACGGGAGTCAAAGTGAGTGTTTCCGCACTCCTTGTCATTGGCTTAATAATCTCGCTGGGTTCTCTTGGTTTTGTCGATGACTGGCTAAAGGTTTCTCGTCAAAAATCGCTCGGCCTTACTGGGAAGCAGAAGATACTCGGGCAGACTCTCTTCGCCGCAGTTTTTGGAGCCCTAGGAATACATTTTGCTGACGAGGATGGACTCTCGCCGCTCTCCCTCTACCTCTCAACCGTTCGAGATACGTCGATAAAATTGGGCGCAGTACTGGTTGTTATATGGATCGTTCTGATGGTTACATCCACGAGCAACGGCGTGAATCTCACTGACGGTCTTGATGGACTGGCTACCGGCGCCTCTGTCATGACCTTCTTAGCATTTCTCCTTATCGGTGTGTGGGAGTTCGGTGAAGGTTGCGCAAGGACACCGGGAATTAACTGCTATCAGGTACGTGACCCGCTAGATATCGCTGTTCTTGCCGCGTCGCTTGCTGGTGCATGTACTGGATTTCTCTGGTGGAACGCCTCTCCTGCCAAAATATTTATGGGCGATACCGGTTCCCTCGCCCTTGGAGGAGCTCTCGCAGGTCTGGCTGCCACACTCCGAACCGAACTACTTCTCATTCCACTTGGCGGACTTTTTGTCATCATTACGGCCTCTGTCATTATTCAGAGGCTCTATTTCAAAGTAACTGGCGGTAAGCGGGTATTTAAAATGGCACCCCTGCAACATCACTTTGAATTGAGCGGATGGGGAGAGGTCACGATTGTGATCCGATTCTGGATTGTCGCCGGACTATGCGTAGCCTTCGGGCTGGGGCTCTTTTATGCCCAATGGGTCGCCAAATAAAGAAGTGGGTCGTGAAAAGGATATGAAGAGAGCCGATTTAGCCCGAGCAAAGGTGCTAGTAATCGGGGCCGGAGTTACGGGCACATCAGTGGCTGCAGTACTCCATGGACTGGGTGCGGAGATAAGGCTCTTCGACGAGAGGGAGGCATTTTTCGCGGACCAACGTTTTATTTCTTTCGAGCGGGCTATCGCAGAAAACTGGGAACTTGCTGTCGTGTCGCCTGGATGGAGAGAGGGTCATCCTCTCATCGGCGCCCTGAAGAATCGGGGGGTGAAACTCATCAGCGAGGTGGATCTTGCCTGGCTCCTTCGTTCTGAACTTCGCCCCTCTCAAATGTGGCTGGCAGTCACTGGTACAAACGGAAAGACGACGACAGTCGAACTGGCCGCTGCGATGTTGCGCTCCGGTGGATTACGTGCAAAGGCATGTGGAAATGTTGGTGAGACTGTAATCGAAGCGGTTGTGAACGGGGAAGGGTTGGACTATTTGGTTCTGGAACTCTCATCTTTCCAATTGCAGTGGAGTGAATTGCCACAATTTCGTAGCGTGGCTATTTTGAATATCTCAGACGACCACGTTGACTGGCATGGCAGTCTGGAGAGCTATACAACTGCCAAACTGCGAATACTTCTACATGCAGAACTGGCAATCCTTAATGGCGATGACTCCCGAGTTGTTGGCGCCACCGAAATGTGGCCTGGGTGCAAGGTCTTCTTCTCATTAAGTCCTCCTAAACCCGGCGAACTCGGGGTTGTAGAGGATTTACTTGTGGATCGCTTTTTTGTTGCCGATCCCAATGAAGCGCAGATGATTGCGCAAATTGATGAGATTCGTCCGCGCGCGCCTCATAGTATTTCCAACACTTTGGCTGCAGCCGGACTTGCTCGCAGCATCGGTGTTTCACATCAGATGATCAGAGAAGCAGTCCAAAACTTTCTTCCCGGACGCCATCGGATAGAGACCGTATTTGAGTCCAATGGGGTTACGTGGGTGAATGACTCTAAGGCGACCAACCCTCACGCGGCTGCGGCCTCTCTGGCCTCATTTCCATCAATAATATGGATCGCCGGCGGTCTTGCCAAAGGCGCTTCAATGACTGAACTGGCCAAACATTCTAAGGATCACC
>JACPZY010000105.1 GCA_016195215.1 Actinomycetota bacterium
CAGCGCAATTAAGAGTGTCCCCCACTTTAAATCCAGCCTTCCTAATAATCTCCACTGGCAGAGTCACCTGATTTTTAGAACTCAACCGAGTTGTCGTGGTCCGTCCCTTCCGTGTTTTAACAGCCGGGACTTTTTCCTTAACCTTTACCTTAGCGACCATAGGTCAAGGCTAACAGAGGGGGCCAGTCGAAAAAGAGAATTAAGCAGGAACTCGCAAAACCTGACCTGCGGCCACATCCGGCAGAGTCAGAGAGTTGGCCGACATAATCTCATCCACCATCGCCCGCACATCACCGCTACCCGCGGCATCGCTGGCGATTGACCAGAGGGTCTCACCGGGGGCCACAACGACCGTTACATAGGAAGTCGGAGCGTGAGAGAGAGCATTACCAGCCCCAGCCTTCATCGAGAAACCAGCGCCCAGCACTACCATCAGAGAAAGCACCACGAGGAACCGCGCCAACCGACCACGACGGTTAAGACGTGGCAGGGACGGATTGTGCAGTGCGATTGCGCTCATGGTATTCACTCCTTTTTCGAACGTCTGTTCGATAGGACATTTATACCCCTCGACACTGACAAAAGGCAAGAAATATTCGAACAGATGTTTGAATTTCTGGTGAACTTCCTCTACCCTCAAACCATGGCTAAAACGAGCAAACCTGCAGATCTCATCACCGAGCTCCCCGATGGCCCCGCCGATGAGCACGGGCTGACCGCTCGCCAGCTCAAGATCCTCCAGGCGATCAAGGAAGCCCTCATCTCCAACGGTTATCCGCCCAGCATGCGCGAAATCGGTGCCGCCGCGGGCCTCGCCTCTCCTGCCTCTGTCCAGTACCAGCTCCAAGCCCTGGAAAAGAAGGGCTTCATCCGCCGCGACCCCACCCGTGGCCGCGCCCTCGAAGTACTCCTTCCTGGTGACACCTCTGAAATCGCCCCCGTCGATAAGACCCGGATGGTCCCCCTCGTCGGCCGTATCGCCGCCGGTGGTCCAATCATTGCCGATCAGGCCATCGAGGAGACCTTCCCCCTTCCCGAATCCATCGTCGGGCAAGGTGAACTCTTCATGCTCAAAGTCGTCGGCGACTCCATGATAAATCTTGGGCAAGGTCACTGCAGTATTGCGAAGTGTCGGTTAATGGCCTTTTCAATTAGTTCGCAATCCTCAATTAATTGAGTGACATCTAAGTTATTTGGGTAATAGCCACTCGCAATTGTGCGATTGAGCCCGGAGATTAGTGTTTCTCGAATCGCTAGATCTTTTGGCACCAACTGCAACTTGCCGCCATTAATGTCAAAATAGTCAACGCCAGTTTTATTTTGAATTTTAGACGACCACGGTAGGACCTGCGCGATATTTACTAGACACTTTTGGTTAGGCAACGCTAATGGTTGCTTGGTGAGTGAGACAAGTATTTAAGCGATGAAATTCTTCAAGCGGTCTCCTACCACCTAAGACCATTTGAGGTCGGATTGAGTTATAGAAGCTCTCGCAATAGTAAGTGGTTGCTCGGTTGATCTCTTCATAGGATTTCCATGATCGAGTGTGAAGCAGTTCGGTTTTGAGCTTGCCGAAGAAGCTTTCGATCGCCTGATTGGCGAAAGAGAGTCCGGCGTTGCCCATTGATTGAACTAATCCTGCCTGCTTCACTGCGTTTCGGTAACGCTCTGATTTGAAAACAGAGCCCATATCCGAATGGATGATGGTGCCCCTGGTTGCATAGTGAGTAGCGGCCATCGACAGAGCACGGACCACGAGGTCAGAGTTAGGACGCCTTCCGCTGGCGTAGCCCGCAATCAATGTTGGTTGCAGCATCTTTAATGGCTACCAGGTAGATAATGCCGGAGAGGTATCTCTTCTGGGTGATATCGATAAACCATTTCTCGTGCGGGGTAGATGATTGGAAGTTTCCTTTGATGAGGTTTCCTATCTCTGGTGAGTAGTTGCCTTTGCCGATAGCGTCGCTTCTTGGGTAGCCCAAAGAAACCAGCGAGTTTCATGACCTTTGCCAACGAGATAGAGGGAGCAGGAGACTCCTCTTTTGACCAACAGTGCGTGAATAGGCCGATAGCCCAGGCTATAGCCGTAACGAGTTCGCAGTGCCTGGATCTCACGTTTGAGATTGCCTTCTCTTGCCCGCCTCATCTGTGAAATCACTTGGGCAGGTTCCATCAGATAAGAGGTGGAGCGGGCCATGGCCAATACTCGCGTGCAATGCTTGCTGGCCACCATCTGCCGGCTCAGATGAGCATTGACCGGAGCTAGGCTTTTGGGGGGTTATGGGTCCTAAAGGATTCAATCACGAGCTTTGCTGCCCGGTTCTCTTCCTTGGCATCATCTCGTTCAGCGCGTAGTTTGGTGACTTCTCTCTTCATCGCTTCATTTTGCGCGCGAAGCCGTTTGATCTCCTGGGCTGGATCCATGGATGCCCTTTCTACGCTCAGAGCCCTAGAGCCTTGGCCCTGGTAGTTGAGCCAATCGTAAAGGGTGGGCTTGGCGACGCCCAGTTCAAGTGAGACCTGGGCTATGGACTTACGCTGGGTAGTGACAAGCTCTACCGCCCTTTGCTTGAACTCGGCGGGGTAGCGAGGGGACATATTCTCTCCTTTTTAGAGGCTAGAAGTGTCTAGTGTTTTTCGCTCAGGTCCCTCGCAATTTCTCCAACTGCATAGATGTTCTCCCCTTTCGGGCAAAGTACTACATCTCCTATTTGCATCCCTTTGCTCACGGTGAACGTCGATCCGCATGCCAAACCTGCCGTCACTTTGGCTGCACTCGGATTATCCCGAAGATAGATAGGGAGCATCTCTTGGTTAAATTGCCGCCAATCCGAAGATGTGGAAAGCATTTTGGAGAGATCAAGATCGCCAAACCAACCGACTCCGACAACTCCGTCGGCCAAACACTCATTTACAAATGCTCCACCTTTACCAAGTCGGAGTTGAAACAAATTTCGCATTTAGCAAGGTTATCTTTCTATCGCCCGTATGCACAGTGTTCGAAACCCAGGAGGAGCAAAATAACGTCCACTCATCTGGGGAAAACATGCCAATGTAACAAAGTAACGCTCCACTCATTAGCTGAATGGAGCGTTACTGGTGATGTGCCCCTGACGGGACTCGAACCCGTATCTCCGGCTTCGTTAGGACCGTGCTCTGTCCATTGAGCTACAGAGGCACCTCGGCGAAGGTAGGAGATTTTCATTTGCACAAACCTCTCTGTGAGCGTTCTTGTGGAGAAGAGAAAGCGCTGCACAGTGAATAATCACTTAGCGTGACCAATGAAATTCACACACGTTCAAAGAATCAAATTAGAATCGTGTTAGAATTTCGATACTTCGTTAGGGCCGTATGAATGCTCAGTCGATTGGGTTACTACCAAAAACCTCGAGAAATGATCTCGAGGTTTTTGTGTTTCTATAAGCAGACTCCCTTAATTGGAATCCACTTGTTCCATCTCATCGTCCTTGACACCACAGATAGTGCATGTGACTTGCCCATCATTATCTAGTGCGAAGGTGTGTTCGTGTTTATCTGGCATCTGACTCTTACCTGAATTCTTAGGGTGAGGGGGTAGGTCAGTATGTGGGCTTGGCAGTTGATAATTCGTCGTGCCAAGAAGGTTACCTCCCCCTCAAGTTGGAATTTTACTCCTACTCTGGCGAATTGTTCCTGTGTAATTAGTAATATTTTGGCGAGTCGCTACGCTTCAACCATGACAATTCAGCACCCCTTTACGCTCCTTGATATTGAACGAGAACTAACTCAGGAGCAAAGGGAGATTCAATCTGTCACCAGAAAATATGTTGAAGATCGCATCAAGCCAAACATTGCAGACTGGTTTGAGAGTGGTAATTTACCGATTAACGAACTTGCAAAAGAACTAGGTGAGATTGGTCTGCTTGGAATGCACCTTGAGGGATATGGGTGCGCAGGAACAGATGCAACCTCCTACGGACTTGCGTGTATGGAATTGGAAGCTGGCGATTCAGGAATTCGATCTTTGGTTTCAGTGCAAGGCTCACTCGCAATGTTTGCCATTCATGCATATGGAAGTGAAGAACAGAAACAAGAGTGGCTACCAAAGATGGCTGCAGGTGATGCGATTGGTTGCTTCGGTTTGTCAGAGGCCGACCACGGCTCCAATCCTTCTGGGATGCTCACCAGTGCAAAGAAAGATGGCAACGACTGGGTCATTAACGGCAGCAAAATGTGGATTACCAACGGAAGCGTTGCTGCTATCGCGGTTATTTGGGCACGGACAGATGAAGGAATTCGCGGATTTGTTGTACCAAGGAACACTCCAGGTTTTAGTACGAATATTATTAGGCACAAGCTATCTCTTCGAGCATCGGTCACCTCCGAACTGATCTTCACCGATATGCGTCTACCGGATAGTGCTCGACTCCCCCTAGCGACAAGCCTTCGCGCGCCGCTTATGTGCCTCGCCGAAGCAAGGTATGGAATTGTTTTCGGGGTTGTTGGAGCAGCTCGGGATTGCTTTGAAGTGGCATTGAATTACGCGT
Source organism: Actinomycetota bacterium (assembly GCA_016195215.1). Classification (GTDB taxonomy): domain Bacteria; phylum Actinomycetota; class Actinomycetes; order Nanopelagicales; family Nanopelagicaceae; genus QYPT01. Next base: position 4,527 of record JACPZY010000105.1, read on the forward strand.
CAACCCGTGAGCAATTTGATGGACCCATCTCTCGCCACCAATTGACACAGGGCAAATTGGCGCAAATGGCTACGAAACTAAATACTGCAATGCTTCTGGCTCTGCATCTTGGGAAGCTGAAAGATGCGCATGAGATCAGGCCAGAGCAGATCAGTATGGGCAAGTTCAATCACGTGAATGTCGCACTTGAGATTGCTCGGGATGCTCGATCTATTCTTGGTGCAGCCGGTATCACTTCGGAGTATTCGATATTTCGTCACATGAGCAATCTTGAGACTGTCTTGACTTATGAAGGCACGCACGAGATTCACGCATTAGTTA
>JACPZY010000106.1 GCA_016195215.1 Actinomycetota bacterium
CCCATCCCTGCTAATCCTTTGGGCTTGAGAATGAAATCAAGCGGTCTATCTAAGTTCTTTTGATTGCTTATGATCGTATCCGCCACGGTTTGAGCTATATCCTTGGCGCGACGGGACTTTTCTGCTGCGGAGAGTGACGGACCTTTATCCAACTCTGCCCTTGCAAGCACTTCCGCTTTGGCTTCTATCGCCTTCCTGTTAAAGATCTCCTTAACGGCCTTTGCCTGCTCCGCTGGAGTTCGGCGTGGAGTACCGGCTACCGGAGCCTCGCCCGGCGGTGCCGGTGCGGCTTTTGGTGGAAACACTGCCTGCCAGAGGCGGGTGAGGAGTGATGGTTGTGTCCCTGCTGAGGATATCGCCGCTTCCAATTGTGCTCGTCTCTCTTGAGAGAGCCTAAGATCTGCAGCAAGCTCGGCATGGGCCTGGCCCGCTCGCTCTGCTGCAGCGCGTCGTTCTTCTAAGACCTCATTGGCACGGGCGAGTTTTCCTTCGGCATCTGTATATTTTTTGTCAATGGATGCTACTGTCGAATCACGGGCGATCTTTTCGTCGATTTCTTGCTGAATTGCCCGAATCTGCTTGTTGGTTGAGGAAAGTCTATTTTCCAACTCCGTAGGAATATCTTTTCCGACATCTTTAAGCGCCTTAATCTCGACTTCAATTCCGGCGAGCCTCCCTTGCTCTCTTGCCAACGCAGTCCCTTCATCTGAGACACGGACATTCTTTTTTGCCTCTTCGCGTTTTGCAAAAAGTTCCTCAAGCTCTTTTGAGATAGGCTCAATGTCCTTCAGCGCTGTTGTACGAGCTGCTTCTTTTTCGCTCAACATCCGGCTCGCATTGTCCACTTCCCTTGTGAGTCTGCTGATTTCATCCTTCACTTGGGTAAGAGCCTGGTTGTCTGCTTCTGAAGCTTGTTGTTGCCCCCTGAAGATATTACGTATTGATTCTATCAATCCAGGTCTTTCGGAAGACTGCGCGTCCAATACAAGCTGATTGGCCATTTCAAGCGCCGGGGTGAGCTGGGTCCGTGTTGATTCCAATGCAGCCAGATCATCCTTGGCTGCAGTTAGCTTACCGTCTTGCGTTGCTCGCTTGACTTCCGCTTCGACGACGCGCTGTTTGGCAGCTTCTATCGGTGCGTCTGCCTCACGGATGGATCGCTCCAGCGGATTCAGACGTCCCTGCAACTCTGCGATCTTCCCTTCTATGCCGGCCAATTCTTGGGCGAGGAGCGCTCGTTGTGGAGAGAGATTGTTTGGCGCGTTTGCAAAGCCCCCAAGCTTGGCTAGCTCTGCGTCAACTTTAGCAACCTCTGCGGCTTTTTGTTCGCGCTGGGACTCCAGACTTGTCCGTTCTCGTTCCAATTGGCTGGCTATTCCCTTTTGTGCAAGCACCTTTTGATCAACTTTCGCCTCTGCCTCTAGCCGCGTAAGTTCTGCCTGGGCGTTCGTAACCGTTTCTTCTGCAGTAGTGCTCTCGGCCGTAAGCCGAGTAACTTCTTCGGTTTTGAGTTGAATATCACGTTGATTGACGGCGACAGCTTCGTTTGCCTCACGCTGGGCAGTAAGGGCGTTCGTAAGTTCTGTTCCATTCTGCGGTTTAGGGAATAGGACGTCGCGCACTCGGGCAAAATCAGATGGCGGTTTCTGGGATCTGGCTTGAGTCAAAGCATCCGTAGCTCTGGTGGCGGCATCTTGTGCAGATTTGAGAGAAGTATCTGCAGTTCTCCATTGGCCTTCGGTAATAGTCTTCAAAGCTTTCTGAGCATCGTTGAATTTCCCCTGGAGACTACTCTCATTATCGCCAATCGGTTTCTTTGCAACCGCAAGCTCGTTCATTTTCCTGGTCACTTCTTCTTGAGCTCGACGCACCGATTCGTTGCGATCAATTACGTCATTCATCTGCTTCTGTGTCCGCGCTTCACCCCTCTGAAATAATTCGAGTTCGCTTTGCAACCTCGATAGATCACCAGTTGTACGTCCGTCAGTAATTTCCTTAATCTCTCTTTCGTGACGGGATATTTCTTGTCTATTTGTGTCACTTTCTCGTGCCAGTGAGCTTAATTCGTTGCTATAACGTGAATCTATAACGCGCGTCCGTGCTTCTTGTAATGCAGTCTGTGTTTGGGCAAGCTCTGTTTCCCGTTGCCGGACTATAGCTTGTGCGTTCTCCAGTTCCTGTTTGGCTTTGACGTAAACAGCGTCTTTTTCCAAACGAGTGTTATTGGCTACGTCATAGGCTCTTTGTGCTTCGGTCAGTGCCTGCTGTGCACCGCGCTCTGCCTTCACAGCATCGGCAAGCCGCTGGGTGGCGGGCTCTTTAGGTGAGAATACGTCTCTTAATCGAGAGAAAAGACCGGGGCGTTCGGCGGCGGCCGGGGCGGTTTTTAAAAGTTCGGAAAGCTTGGTTCCGACGTCTTTGACCACTGCATCAAGCGCGACCTGACCAGGCGTCTCTATAGCTTTCACGTAAACATCAGACACCCTTCCCACAATATCTCTTGTAAACGAGGTCGGTTTTGTCTCGGTCCCCATTGCCAAACCAGCGAGCCAACCCGTGACCGTCCCGGCCTGGGTACGGGCTGCGATTTGTTGGCCGATAGAATTATTGGATTCAGCTATAACAGCGCGCTGTGCTTGTAACTGCGACTCTTGAACAGCTAAATACTTTTGTATCGGCTCGATTAACTTTTTAATATCTTCCGTCATCGGCTCGGGGGTCGTTTTGCCAGTATTTGCTAGGTCATAATCGCGTTTGGCAACCGCGGCTCGTGACAGTTCTTCGGCTTGTTTGGCCTGTTGTTCTCTTTGTTCGATCTCTTGTTCCAAACGGTTTATCTTTGCAAATGCTGCGTTGACATCCTCTGGTCTTCCGTCGTCAGCAAGCCCATTGAGCTCATCTCGTGCCACTGCAAGCGAACTCTTTGCCTCGCTAACCTTACGAGATGCTTCGCTCACGCGTACCTGAAGGTCAGCAATTGCGGTCACTCGACGGGCAATGTTGGTTGGATTTTCATCTATTGCGGCGTCTAGGAGATTTGCTTCTTTTTGTACTCTATCTATCTTTTGGAGTGCATCAATTTTGGCCTCTCGTGCAGACGTGATCTTTGACTGGATTTCTGCTTGTTGGGGGGTGTACTTTGGTGCTTCGATCGCTTCGCGGGCGATAGCAACTTTTTCATTAGCCCGTTCGTACGCCCGATTATATACTTCGCGGCCTTCAGGAGATTTCAAATCATGCGTGATTATATCTGTAGTGCCGTCGGGTTTTACAACGACCTCTTTCCCTTCGGTTATGAGTTTTCCAATCGCATCGCGAGCTTGAGTAAACTCACCAACCTTCGTCGGATCTGCATTTCGCGGAGGCTTAAAGTTCCGAGCTTCCCGGATGGTGGCTTGCTCCGTCTGATAGCGGGTATTGGCCAGGGTGAGGGCTTTAATCTTTGCATCCGTCAATTTCGGATCAGCCGTCATTTCAGGTTTCAATGCTCCATTCTTTCCGTTCTCAAATAATTCCTCTCCAAGCGCTTTGATCTCTCGAGCGGCTGCAGACTCTTCAAATTTCTGATTCAGCGTGCTTTCCGCTCCTTTTCGTGCATTTTGCGCGGCAACCTCCAATCGTGCTGCTCCGTCAATTGCAGCCGTCCGAGCCGCTCGGACTTCTTGTGGTGTAGTCGATTCAATAGAAATAGATTTCTTAATACCTTCACGATCTACATACGTAATTTCCGCTTCTCGCGGTACATTAGTGGTACGATTCCCATTCGCATC
>JACPZY010000083.1 GCA_016195215.1 Actinomycetota bacterium
CTCAGTGAGAGTTGCTTTAAGCGCGGCTTGGATGCGTGTACTTTCAGTTAGCGCGTTTGCGCTTACGAGCGAGGTGGCAAGGATTAGTGCGAGTAATCCGGCGATGACTGAACTCTTCTGGCGGATTCTAACTTTCTTAGTTCTGTATTTCATGCCTCGAAACCATGATTCGACTAGGCCATTTCGGATGGGAAGCTCTACCCAACGGAGAGAGATATCTGCGAGTGCGAGAACTATCAAAATGCGGAAGGCGTACAACGCCCATGTCGCACCTGCAAGATCAAAAGTTGGACGAGTCACTTGAAAAATAATCCAGTGCCAGAGATAGATGGCGTAAGAGCGCTCTCCGATCCAGAGAATTGCCTTACCACTAAGAAGCGGCGCAAACCGTGATGCAGGATGGACAATTGAGACGATAGTTGCACATCCAAAGATGCCCGCGAGTGGAAAAGCAATTCGATAAAGCGTTGGATTTGATTGATTGATGAAGAGGAAACTGGAGATAATTCCAAGAAGACCAACGACTCCGATGCCGTCAATGAAATCCTGAGCGCGTTGTGTAATCTTCATACTTAAGTTCTGTGGTATCCAGCTCACCGCAAGAGCTGCACCTAGAAAAAGTCCGATGCTATGTGTATCTGTTCCAAAATAGACGTGGCTAACCCGTTGTGCGCTGGCGGAATCGATGCTTACTGAGAGAAGAAAGAGAGCCGAGCCTGAAATTGCTGCGATTAATAGAGCTGCGCTGGGAATCCTTTTCTTTCCAAAACGTTTAAGAACAATAAGTAAGATGAGTGGCCAGAAAAGATAGAATTGACTCTCGACAGCGATGGACCATGTGTGCTGCAGAAGCGGCGGTCTTCCTATCGCTTCAAAGTAATCCTGCTGGCGGTAGACGAGTGCCCAATTCATTGTGCCGGTTAGGACAAATGGGATATCGATAAGAAAACGCTTGATCATCTCGGGAGCCCATACACCAACAAAGAGGGCCGTTGAGACGATCAGGAATATGAGTGCGGGGAAGAGCCTTCGAAACCTGGCCGCGTAGAAACCGCGAAGATCTAATCCGCCACTTCTCTGTATCGAATCAAGAAGTAATCGAGTAATGACATATCCGGAGATCACAAAGAAGAGATCTACACCCAGAAATCCACCAGGTATCCACGAGAGTTCAAGGTGGTAGAGAAGTACGGCGGTAACAGCAATTGCGCGCAACCCGTCTATTGCTGCAATGTGACGGATACTCCGTTTTGTTGCCACGAGATTTACTTCCGATGTGCGGTGCTTTTCTTCACCACCTTCTTAGCGGTCCTTCGAGGTGCATCAAGTGCCGGCTTAGTTCGCTCGCTGACAACTTTGATCGGGGCACTTTTAATGACGGTGTCATCGCTATTGAGACTCTCCAGAACGGACTTCTGTAAGTTGGCAAGATGCTGGAATGCCGACTCCAAGCGAGAGCGTGATTGATGGATGGCACTTTCAGCAGCGTCTAGTGATTGAACCTGAACTTTATACAGGCGCTCTGCTTCGGCAATAACTCCGGCCAGCCACTGGCGATATTCGCGGACATCGTGGGTAGCTTCATTGACGATCCGCTCGCCTTCGCGTCGCGCTGCGGTGGCGAGGTGGGTGGCTTCGCGCTTTCGATTCTCTAAAAGAGTCTCCGCCTCAAGTTCGGCTCTCTCGCGTAGCTCCTGTGCTTCAGTCTCTGCGGCTGTCAGGTACTTCCGTCCCCGTATTTCAGCCGCAGAGAGCAGAGACTTGGCTTTCTGTTCAGCGGACTCAATCGCCTCCTTTGTCTGGCGCGAGGCGTCGGTGAGAACTCGGTCGGCGGTCGCCTGTGCTTTTGCTTCGCGCAACTGTGCTGACTTGATAATTGTCATGGCCGTCTCTGTCGCCAGAATTTCAAACTCTTCTTTTGATAATGCGGTGATGTCGCGACGCGAGCGCAAGTCGGCCAATTGAGACTCAAGCTCCCGGATGCGGTCCACGGAACCAGGGACGTTATTCTCTTCGCCTTTAAACCCGACCCAATTAAGGAAGGAACTCTTCTCACTCATTGCTTCTGGCCCCTCATCTGTCAGATATCACTTATCCGCACCTCTAGAGGGACAGGTTAGAGCACGGCAGGGGCTGATCAAAAGCGCCGGCGGGATGACCATCCATTGACGATCGGGGGTCTATTTTCGATAGATGGCGATTGAGACGCCAATGTACTGGGAGACCCAGGCGGCCACCACAAAGATATGAAATAACTCGTGAAAACCGAAGTACCGCGCATTTCTTCCAGGACGTTTGAGGGCATAGAAGATGGCACCAACTGAGTAGAGAAGTCCGCCGATTAAGATCGGTAGGAGTACCCATAGCCCGCCTGCACGGTACATTGCAGGGGCATAGAAGATGGCACCCCAACCCAGCACCAAGTAATTCGCAACGTATAACCAGCGCGGGGCACCAATCCAGAAAATTCGCATCAATACGCCGACGATCGCACCAATCCACATAACAGAGAGAAGAATTGTGCGGTCGCGCCCAGTCAGCAAAGTCACTGCGTACGGAGTCACTGAACCCGCGATGAGCAAATTGATATTAGCGTGGTCCCATCGGCGCCAGAATTTCTTCTTTGAGGCAGACCAGGGAACCCGGTGATAGAGCGCGGAGACTGTAAAAAGGGTAATCGCGGTGATGGAATACAGAGCCACTGCAAATTTGAATGGCTCTTTACTGAGGATGAAGAGAACAAGTGAAGCAACGACGACGACTGGCGCAGCCCCTAGATGAAACCACCCTCTAAGTTTTGGAGGAGGAGTTTTCTCTTCGACAGCGTTCATAACTGATAACTGTACGCCTCAATCGCCGATAGGGAGAGACCGTCGAGTCTCCAAACCGGTCTCTCGCTCGCCCCATGAAGTTATCGGAGTTATGTACGAGAAGCCTTAAACCCCGCCTCCAAATCAGCTTTGATGTCATTGATGTTCTCGAGACCAAGGCTGAGTCGTACCAAGCCAGGCGTTACTCCAGAATCTAATTGTTCTTGGGGACTCAATTGGGAGTGTGTGGTCGTAGCGGGGTGAATGACCAATGAACGCACGTCACCGATATTCGCGACATGACTAAAGAGTTTAAGGGATTCGACAAAGCGTTTACCCGCTTCTATCCCGCCTTTAAGTTCAAATGAAACGACGGCGCCAGATCCCTTAGGGGTGTATTTCTTTGCAAGGCCGTGCCATGGCGAAGATGGCAGCGATGCATAACTCACTTTCTCTATATCCTCATGTGCTTCCAACCAATGCGCAATTGCAAAGGCATTCTCCAAATGACGTTCGATGCGGAGACTGAGGGTTTCCAATCCTTGTGCCAAGAGCCACGCATTAAATGGACTTACCGCGGCTCCAATGTCCCGAAGTAACTGCAGACGGATCTTGAATATGTATGAGAGGTTTGCGCCGAATGCTGATCCAACTCCAAGTGCTTGGGCATATACGAGACCGTGGTAACTCTCATCTGGTTCATTGAAACCCTTGAAGCGCTCGGGATATTGGGCATAGTCAAATTTGCCCGCGTCAATGATTGCGCCGACGATGGTATTGCCATGGCCAGATAGGAACTTGGTCGCTGAATGAATGACAACATCAGCACCGTGCTCAATGGGGCGAAGTACATACGGCGTCGCAACTGTGTTGTCAACGATGAGCGGCACTCCAAAATCGTGAGCAACTTTCGCAACACCTTCAATATCCAGGATTTCATTCTTAGGGTTGGCAATCGTCTCACCGAAGAGTGCTTTGGTATTTGGTCGTATTGCCTTTTTCCACGATTCAAAGTCATTCGCATTCTCAACAAAAGTTACTTCTATACCAAATTTAGGGAGCGTGTAATGAAAGAGATTGTAGGTTCCGCCGTAGAGGCTCGGACTCGAAACAATATGATCGCCGGCCTGCGCCACATTGAGAATTGCGAAGGCTGTTGCTGCAGACCCTGAAGCAAGGAGTAACGCAGCAACACCGCCCTCAAGTGCGGCGAGTCTCTGTTCAACCACATCTTGGGTTGGATTGTTGATTCGGGTGTAGATATTTCCAAGTTCGGCCAATCCGAAGAGGTTTGCCGCATGCTCTGTATCGCGGAATTGATAGGCAGTCGTTTGATAGAGCGGCAGCGCCCTGGCTCCAGTTGTTGGGTCCGGAACCTGACCTGCGTGGATTTGAAGAGTCTCGAAAGACCACTCGCTTGCACCTGACATTGTTCTCTCGCAATCTAATCGGCGCATCTTGGGATTGCAGACCATATCGGGGAAAATAGAAAAGTTCTCACGAGTTCTATGTAAGTGCGAACAGCGCGCATTTGCTACTTTTAATTAATTACTGTCAAGGTAGGATTGGAAAATGAATTACGAAAATGCAATTCCAGGGCTTGGAACAATTTCGATTCGAGCGATAGATAATGAGTATCCGCGACCCCTTAGTCCGAGTATTTATGCTGAATGGGGAGAAATGGCACCAGAAATCAGAGATATGGTCTTCGAACGTTGGATCGTCGAATTGACTCAACCGGATGGATCCCTGATCGACGTCGGAGACCTCTCCGCTCACGCCGTCTGGTATGGACCAACTCCTGGTTCGCGAGCTCTCAATATCGGCATTAGTTTGGTTGAGAAGTACAGGGGCAGGGGTATTGGGTCTATTGCACAGAGAGTTCTTGCCGAGGAGCTACATTCTCAAGGAATCATTAGAGTGGAAGCCCAGACAGATATTACGAATCACGCTGAGAAGAAATCATTAAAAAAAGCTGGTTTTGAATGTGAAGGCGTCCTCCGTCAAGCACAGCAGCGCGCCGACGGGCTGCATGACATGGAGGTCTGGTCTCACATCTCCGGTTGAGGGAGATTGAGACTGATAAGAATGGTCTCACATCTCCGGTTGAGGGAGTTCTTAATAAATCTCTTTGGCTTGGGGTTGTTCTACGAGATTGCTTCTGAGCCCGCGCACCGACTTCAAAAGCAATGGAAGCAGTGAAGCGACGAGGATGATCAGAGCAGATCCGTACAAAGTTCTTGAAATTCCCATCCATTCCGCAAATGAGCCTGCGAAAGCGATACCAATTGGTGCCAGGGCATACGAACCAAGAGCGTCATACGAAACCACGCGGGAGTAAGACTCTTTGGGAATGTTGGCCTGCATCGACGACCCCCAAGCCACGCCGAAAATTTCGATTGCAATTCCAGCGACGAACGCGCTTACGAGTACTACGGGCAGTGTGACTTCCATTGCGAGGGTCAGATTCCAGCCTGAAGTAAATGCGATTGAAATCATTCCTAGGACCAGAGGCCGTGGGAAGTGAATTTTGAGCGCAATAAGGCTTCCGGTGAGCATGCCTGCAGTAATTGCGGCCAAATTGAAAGACCAGTCGCGGGGTCCGTGTCCACCTGTATTAAATGAGATGGGGCCAAGTACCGAAATGGTGGCTTCGAACGAGAGATTTATAAATGTAAACCCGACTACGACTGCCACAACCCATGAACGTGAAGTGAACTCCCTCCAACCGATTTTTAAATCGTGGAGCATGGAGTTCTTCTCCTTTGCCCCAATTGGAGGCAAATTGATAAACCAGACCAAAATGCCAGCAACTAGAAAGCGCAGAGAATCTACTAGAAGTGCCCATCCCGAACCGAAGAGTGTGACGAGAGTTCCTCCAATAAGAGCACCGATGATAAATCCAGAGTTGCTTACAAGGCTGATAATTGCATTGGCTTTTTGAAGGGATTCTCTAGGCATAATTTCTGGAAGCACGCCAGACATTGCCGGCCACCAGAGTGCATTTAAGATTCCAAATAATCCGCCCATTAGCACTAAGAGAGGCACCGAAGCAAAACCGAAAATGAATGAGAGCGCACTTACCGATGCAATAAGACTTCCAATAATGTCGGCGCCTCCAACAATTCGGTTCCGCTTAAATCGGTCACCGATGACGCCACCAAAGAGCATAAAGAGAATCATCGGTGTGATCCGAGCAGCCATTACGAGACTCAAGTCGGCTCCTGTTGATCCTGGAAGATTTAGAACCCCATACGCGAGCGCAATTGGCGAGAGGCCGTTTCCGAGGTTAGAAATAAATCGTGCGGCAAGTAGTGGTCCGTAACCTTTATGGCTGAGAAGATGGCGTAAGTCCTTTAACATTCTTGATCAACAAACTTGAACCGCTTATTTTCGTCAATGAGTTCAAAACCGATGCGCTTGTAGACGCCATTACTCGTTGGATTTTTTGCATCGGTGTAGAGCATGACTCTGGCTCCCTTATCAATTAGTTCTTGGGAGAGTTGAGCAGTGAGGATTCCCGCGTATCCATGTCGACGATGAAGGGGAGGTGTGTACACAGGTCCGATCCTCCCTACGATTCCACTAGGTGTTGCTACTAAAGAGGCGTGCCCCGCCATCGAGACAATCTCGTCATTGACCCTCCAGAAGCGCCATGAATCCCGATTAAAACCGTCCTCGATTGACTCGGTCGGATTGGGCATTAAGATTCCCGCTTCATTTCCAAAGTCGATAAACCAAGCATAGATTCTCTTAAACTCCTCGCGGGGGGCATTTTCCATCGAACCATGAACAGGAGGCATGATCAATTTCTTCAATGTATAGAGGAGATCATGGCCTACTTCTTCGATTGGGCGCCTGCCCTCACTTGTTCCTGAACCTTGGTAAGCCTTTATGAATTCCTCAACCAGGTGTGAGGGGCCAGCTACCTCTGGCAGTTCCGTGTCGTGGGCACTCACTTCCAGCGCTAATTCACGCGCGCCATTAAGTGGCATGGGGGAGAGAACCATCCCGTGCGGGGCAGTCCGCATCGCTGCTCCAACAATTTTCTCACTTTCATCCGCAATAACCCACCAGAAGTATTTCTCATAGGTACGAGTTCCCTTCTCGACAGATGAAGCGACGCTGCCCAGGATATTGGTTCGGAAGGGGTCTGCGGCCCTCAACGGCTCTGTCTGTTTCAGAAAGTCCGAAGCAGATTCAAGGAGGGTGACCTTCATAATCAAATTATCTTTGAAAAATTAATCTCTGTCAGTAGTTCCGTCGAGGAGTTCTCGGTAAATATCTAGATGACCGTTATGACGGGCTATTTCTTCAATCATATGTAGGTATACCCAGCGTAAAGAGGGTGAGTGATCACCGCGAACTGGACGAAGAGTTAAGTCGTCGAGTTGGAATTTCTTGGCAATTTCCCGTGACGATTCGCAGGCTTCGTCATAATCATGTAGAAGAGACTCAAGAGTCTCTTCTGGGTTGATATCAAATTCGCCGTCAGGATTCTCATCGGTTGAGTTCCCGATCCACACTTCACCGTTCATATAATGCCGAAACCACCAACCTTCAGCTTCAGAGAGGTGTTTTACCAGTCCCGCTACCGAAGTTGGGGTATCGCCAAGACGTTTCGAAGCTAACTCAAGGGAAAGACCTTCAACTTTATGTCGAACCGCTAGCCGGTTATGTTCAAGATGACTTTCAAGTAACTCTCTCTCAGTGCCCGCAAAGGGTGGATATTTTGGCTTAGTCACATTTCTCTCCTTTGCGATCTATTGCTCTATCTATCTTCGAGGTCGGAAACGTATTTCGGCAAGGGAGAAGAATCCAAAGGCGACCACTACCGCAGAAATTGTGTTCCATTGCGCTAGCGGACTTCTAGAGGCAAAATTAACGAAGGTGCTCAACAGAGCAAGTACAAGGAAGATTCTTGCGAGAAGATAGCTATTTTTAGACCATGCCCCGACATGCTTGTAGAGCGCAATTATAAAGAAGAATTCGAATATCACTATCAAACTCTGGACGCCGTAAGCGAAGCGGAGGGGAATAGGGATTGATTGATATTGTCCTTCAGCAATTCGAGTCAGGAGGGACGAGATATTCAATGTTGCACCAATCACATAATAAAGATTCCAGAGAAGGGAAATCAAAGATGCCCCTAGAATTACCTGCTTCTTATTCACGCTTTCTCCTCCACTTGGGCGATTTGGGAGCGTTTCAAGCAGAACTTACCTTAAGAACTCCATGAAAGTGCCTTTCTGACCACCTCGACTTCACCACGAGGGTACTCGCCCCATATGGGTGCCAGGAATCTGTCGGCGATGCCGAGCAACGTTTTGGCTGCATTCTCGGGTTGCATAGCTAAAGCTGTTCCGATGTGAATTCCAATCTCTGGATGGACCGATTCAAATCTCCGGCGTGCATCGAATCTATCGAGTCGTGGGTCCTTCTCTAGTTGTTGGGTGAGAACCTTCAGTAAGGCATTGGCCGCAGTGGATCGAATGTTTTCTCCCGCCGTCAGGATCTCTCCTCGACGTGCACGTCCGACGCCAATGATAAGAACTGAGAGGAAGAGTCTAAACTCCTTTAAATTGTCGGTCTCACTTTCATTAACTTCTCGGTTTGTAGCGTTTTCTAAGGCCTGGGCAACATCTTCGTTCCCGTATGCAAGGAAATGGTGATTTACTTTGCAGGCTTGAAGTTCGGCGCAATCAAATACCGCGAACTCCAGTACGGCTCCAGATTCATATACCACTTTGAGTCCATGCTCGGTCTCTCTAAAAGAGAAGGCGATGGAGTGTGAGTTTGGTAACCAATTTAGATCGGTTCGGAGAGAATCTTGCGAGCCACTTGGAGTAATAACAAAAAAGTCATGATCACTCCATATATCTACGCGCTCGGTTTCGGCAGCGGATCCGACCAGAACAAGTCCAATGATCTCAGGGTGTGCGATACAAGCCTCCGTGAGCGATCTCGAATAGTCAAGGAACCTTGAGAGAGTGTCTTCTTCTGCACTTGTCATTCAAAGAATATTAGTCGCCTCCACTCTATGTCGCTTCATTTTTTGTCGCCTGTGAGATACCGTGAAGTTATGACAATGGAGTCACCAATGGCAACCGCCCTTGCCCAATTACGGCGAGCAGTAGATCAACTCAATCTCTCAGAAAATGACTGGAATACCCTCTCCACACCAAGGCGTGTTCTTGAAGTAGCAGTGCCACTTCGACGAGATGACGGTCGAGTGGAGATGTATAAGGGATATCGCGTTCAATACTCCACCACACGGGGACCATCTAAAGGCGGTGTTCGCTTTCATCAAGACATTGATCTTGAGGAGACGGTAGCTCTCGCAATGTTGATGACGTGGAAATGCGCGCTCACCAATCTTCCATACGGTGGGGCAAAGGGCGGAGTTGCCGTCGATGTCCATAACCTTTCACTCACCGAGGTTGCAATTCAAGGCTTTGGAAAGGTCGGATATTGGGCCGCTGTAGCACTTGAGAAGATGGGTTTAAAGGTCGTTGCAGTGAGCGATGTAAATGGAGGCATCACTGGCTTCACCTCGGTTGGAGATGTCTTTGAATATACAAAGGAACACGGGACTATGGTGGGAATGCCTGGCACTGACTTCATTACAAATGAGGAGTTGCTTGGCCTAACTGTTGATGTCTTTATTCCTGCTGCGCTTGCGGACGCGATTACGGAAGCTACGGCACCAAGAATCAAAGCCCGAGTGGTTGTTGAAGGGGCAAATGCGCCAACTACACCTGAAGGCGACGCGATCATGAACTCAAATGGCATTCTGGTTGTGCCAGATATTCTCGCAAACTCTGGTGGCGTAATCGTCTCCTATTTTGAGTGGGTTCAAGATAAGCAGAACTACTTCTGGAGCGCAGACGATGTTCGCGAGAATCTCAACAAGATTCTTATGCGCGCAATTATCGAAGTTGAAGCGATGGCAATATCGAAGAAGGTCACCTGGCGTGAAGCAGCGCATATGTTGGGTGTCAGCCGAGTAGCAGAGGCTCATGCACTCAGAGGTCTCTATCCATGATGGGAAAGCGGTAACCCGTATGAAAAAAGATTGGTCATTTGAAACACTACAAATTCATGCGGGGCAGACCGCAGATCCTGTCACGGGATCACGGAACCTTCCCATCTATCAAACGACCGCCTATCAATTTCGAGATACCCAACACGCTGCCAACCTCTTTGGTATAGCCGAGGCCGGAAATGTTTATACGCGAATAAATAATCCCACTCAAGATGCTGTGGAGCAGAGAGTCGCAGCGTTGGAAGGCGGCGTTGCATCCCTACTGGTCGCCTCTGGAATGGCTGCGACCGCTATGGCAATTATGAATGTCGCGGAAGCGGGCGATCACATCGTCGCAAGTCCACATGTCTATGGCGGCACTTACAACCTTTTCAATTTCACTCTTCCTAAGTTTGGAATTCAAGTTACCTTTGTCAAAGATCCGCGAAATCTCGATGAGTGGCGCCGCGCGGTCCGTCCAAATACCAAGGCATTTTTTGGGGAGGGAATTTCCAATCCGCTTGCGATCCTCCTTGATATCGAAGGTATAGCAAAAGTCGCTCACGAAGTTGGCGTTCCTTGGATCGTAGACAACACAATTGCGACACCGTATGTGACCAAACCAATTGAATTTGGTGCCGATATCGTCACGCACTCTGCCACCAAATTTCTCTCCGGTCATGGCAATGCGATGGTCGGTGCGATTGTTGATTCTGGGAATTTTGACTTCGCAAATAACCCTGAGAAGTTCCCTGGATTCAATACACCGGATAAGAGCTATAACGGACTTGTCTGGGCAAAGACGCTGGGCGTTGGATCGGATTTCGGCGCAAATCTCGCCTTCATTTTTAAGGCCAGGCTCCAACTTCTTCGCGATATCGGAGCATCGGTCTCGCCATTTAATGCATGGCTCCTAGCTCACGGTCTGGAAACTCTCAGCGTGCGGATGGATAGGCATCTTGCAAACTCGCAGGCGGTAGCAGAATGGTTGGAGGGGCACTCCAGTGTTGAAAGCGTCAGTTATGCAGGTCTTGAATCATCCGCCTGGCATGACCTGGCGTTGAAATATGCGCCGCAGGGTCCAGGTGCAGTGATGGGCTTTGAACTCAAAGGTGGGATCGAAGCCGGCAAGAAATTTGTTGAGGGAGTTGAGATGTTCAGCCACGTGGCAAATATCGGCGATGTCCGATCATTGGTTATTCACCCGGCATCGACAACTCACGCGCAACTCAATCCCGAGGAGCAACTTGCTGCAGGTATCACACCTGGATTGGTCCGACTTAGTATCGGCATGGAGAATCTCAAGGATATAAAGGC
Source organism: Actinomycetota bacterium (assembly GCA_016195215.1). Taxonomy (GTDB): domain Bacteria; phylum Actinomycetota; class Actinomycetes; order Nanopelagicales; family Nanopelagicaceae; genus QYPT01. The sequence goes on from JACPZY010000083.1 coordinate 11,152, forward strand.
TGACTTAGAGTTGGGATTTGCGGCCGCGCTCCGCTAGAGGTTAACTGGCAAAAGTTTTAGGGGTTCGGGAATTCCCAGAGCGGGGTCCAGTGCTCGACAATCGGCGGATGAGCGAAGAATGGCCCAAGAATGGCGCGCCATTCGGCAAATAATGAGGATTCCCTGAAACCAATGGTGTGATCCTCCAGGGTCTCCCAGAGGAGGGTGAAGGTGTAAGTGTTTGAACGTTCGATCCCTCGATGAAGTTGAAAGCCTTGGAATCCTCCCGCCCTCACTAGAACCGTGGATACTCCAACCTTAATAGCAGCCTCGAATTCGGGTTCGCGACCTTCGAGCACTTCAACAGAACCGATTTCCCTAATCATGCCAAACTCCTCCAATCACATTTCGGTTATTTCTCGGTTACAGGGATAAATACAGGAGCCCGACTATAACGACAACTATGCCGAGCCAGCCTCGTCCATTGATTGTCTCTCCCAGAACAACGGCTGCAAGTACCGTCGCCGTGGCAGGTTCAGCAAGAATCAAGGTAGAGGCTGTACTTGCGCGAACTTTTTCCAATCCGTAAGCGTAGGCCATGTAGGCGATAGCTGTTGGAACAAGCCCTAACCAGAGGATCATTGAAGAACCTCCTGCAGTCGAAATCCAAGAGACGTTGCCTACAAAAAGCAGAGGAAGTGAAATCACGGCTGCCAGTGTAAATATCTGAAACATCGCTTCAGTGATCTTTACCCCGCTTTCGAGCGCGCGCTTACTTACAACGGCAAAGAGCGAATAAGAGGCACCGGCGCCGAGTGCCAGAAGAAATCCTCGCAGATTAAACGAGGCAGAATTTCTTGCAGTACTTAATACAACTATGCCAAGAGTTGTAATTACGGTGGCAACCAACCATCTTCGAGTCGGTTTTTCGCGATTAATCAGGTAGGCGACTATTCCTGTAAGAGCTGGTGCGGAGCCGAGCGCGGTCACCGTTCCAATCGCCACACCCGTACTTTTTACGGCGGAGAAAAAAGTGATTTGGTAGAGAGCTACTCCAATGGCTCCAAGGATGAGATCCTGGCGAGAAATTTTCGCAGCAGAAGTGCTGATAGCACGGTGAAAAAAGAAAAGAAGAAGCGCTCCAACAATTAAGCGGGCACTTCCGACAGCTAAGGGAGAGACACCTTTAGGGCCTAGCGCCTGCGCCGTTCCGGTAGTTCCAAAGCAGATGCCTGCGATTATTAAAGAGGCGTTCCGCCTACGCAGGTTAGACATCCTAAAAGTCTATTTGAGAGTCGCTGAGTGGATGGCCATTGGAAGTTCTGACATCTGATCGATGATTATCACGTCTTCGCGCATGAGTTGATGACGCGGCGTGACACCACCAGCATAGGCAATAACTTTCATCTCCGCGGCAAGCGCAGCCTCGACGCCAGCCACGCTATCTTCTACGACGAGACAGTGTTTAGCAGGGAATCCAAGGGTTTTTGAGGCGTGCAGGAAAAGATCGGGCGCTGGTTTTCCGTGCAAGACATCGGAGGCGCTAAAGATTCGGCCCTCGAATCGTGGTAAAAGTCCGGTGAGGCCGAGTGTGAACCGCATTTTCTCGTGACTTCCATTTGAAGCTACGCACGTCGGATTCGAGATGAGATCAAGCGCTTCAGTTATTCCGGCAATTGGTTGAAGATTTCTAGTTAGTGCTTCTCGATATATCCGTTGGTAAGCGACTTCCCAATCATCAGGCAATTTTCGCCCAATGTGCTCTTCGACGACTTTGATAAAATGTGCGTGTGAGCGTCCGACAAAATGCGAAACTATTTCGTTTTGACTGACTTTCCATCCCAGCTCTGCAAGGAGGTCCTGATCAATGGCGATAGAAATTACTTCGCTATCTACCAGGACCCCGTCGCAGTCGAAAATGATAAGAGAACGGCCTGCCGAATTTCTCACTTTTTAGAGAGACTCCCAAGATGTGTGTGCTTGAAATCGTCGTCGTATTTGAGTCCGTATCCGATACAGCGATCCATCCCGATATGAGCAAACCAGATTAACCCAATGGCCAGGGAGAGTGGCCTCTCACTCTGCCAGGCATAAATTGCTAGCAAGGCGGGCAAGAGATAAGAGTGACCCACGTTGTAAAGAAGCGCGCCGAGCTTCGTTGAGCGGAGGTATCCCACCATGAAGATATCCGGGGCAAAAAGAAGAACTGGAACCCACCACCAATTTTGCTGTGTCGAGTTAAAAAGTATCAACGCGCCTGCAAAAAGAACGAGCCCGTCTAGGCGGAGGAAGGCTTTAGGTTTTCCAGTTACATACATGAATTCTTGCCTCTCGCTCGGCTTCCACGACATCATCTACGAAAATCATGACGTTTGGAAGGAAGACTCGCGAGCCGTTCTGATTAAAAATAGCGAGAGGTACTTGTATCAGAAGTCCTCGGGATGATACGTCGCCCCAGTGGTAGAGTCCCGCGTAGGTTGTTCGTTTCGAGTGATGAGGACCGCGAATGACGATAGCGAATCCAAGACTTATCCTTGGATTAGATCTCGGTGGGAGTTCTATCAAGGTGGCGGTCATTGAGTTTGATACTGATCGAAAACCAAGGATTGTTGCGACTGAGAGCAGAAAAATCTATCCATCGCGGATACCGGGACGAGTGATTGAAGACCTGTGTGAGGTCAAAGGAGAATTTCGAAATA
>JACPZY010000027.1 GCA_016195215.1 Actinomycetota bacterium
CTGAAGGAGTCCCGAAGTGTGGAGCGGCGAGTGGCAGACACGACCCGCATTCTGCCGTATCAATCCGAAGTTGTGCACCTTCGCCTGGATAGAGTCGTTATATGTCTGAAGAAACCACTCCGATTGCACCGACCGAGCACCTGCCTACATTTAGAAGTGAGATGTCGGTCGAATTGGTAAAAGCAAGCGCCAGCGATGCCGATGTAATCTGGGCTGCGCGCGTATCAACCGCGGGTGAGCAGTCTCTAGAAGAGGTAAGCAAGGATCCTTCACGCTCAGCCGGCTTGATCAACTATCTGGCTCGCGAGCGGCACGGTTCGCCTTTTGAGCACACCTCAATGACTTTCTTTATTTCGGCGCCTATCTTTGTTTTCCGCGAATTTATGCGTCATCGCATCGCCTCTTACAATGAGGAGAGTGGGCGCTATCGCGAATTGCGTCCGATCTTTTATATTCCCGCACCCGATCGCAAGTTGATTCAGATCGGTAAGACTGGTTCATACTCATTCATTGACGGTACGCCCGAGCAGTACGAAGTTACCGTGGAGGCCATGAAGGAAAGTTATCTCTTTTCCTATGAGCGGTATCAGAAGATGCTCGATGCAGGAATTGCGCGCGAAGTTGCTCGGGCTGTTCTTCCTGTTGGGTTGTACTCATCGATGTACGTCACCATGAATGCAAGGGCGTTGATGAATTTCTTATCACTTCGAACCTCGAGAGAAGGTTCGCACTTTCCCAGCTATCCACAGCGAGAAATAGAGATGGTTGCAGAGAAGATGGAAGATGTTTTCGCAGCATTGATGCCCCTGACCCACGGAGCATTTGAAAAATCGGGGCGCATAGCTCCCTGAATTGGGCTCTCTGATTTGGCTCAATAATGAGTAGGTGTGCCGACTCACAGCCGTAGTAGCCTTAGTGCATGACAATTCTTCCGCCATTTGGGCGATTAGCGACGGCCATGGTTACTCCGTTCAAGGGAGATTTGTCGATCGATTGGGGGGTAGTCTCAACTCTGGCCAATCATCTGGTCGCAACAGGGCACGATGCAATTGTTGTAAATGGAACGACTGGTGAAGCACCGACGACAAGTGATGACGAAAAAGATCAGATCATCCGGGTCGTGCTAGAAGCAGTTGACGGCAAAGCTAAGGTCATCGCTGGGGCCGGCAACAACGAAACCTCTCACTCTCTCGAACAGGCTCTGCGCGCTCAGAAGGCCGGGGCTCACGCGCTTCTGGTTGTTACGCCCTATTACAACAAACCTCCACAAGCGGGTATTGAGGCGCATTTTCGCGCCATCGCCGATGCCAGCGATCTTCCGGTCATGCTTTATGACATTCCTGGTCGAACAGGGATGGCTATAGAGTCTGACACGATCGTCCGTTTATCTGAACATCCAAGGATCGTGGCGCTCAAGGACGCAAAAGGCGATGTCGCATCGACATCGTGGGTTATTAAACGTTCTGGAATTCCTGTTTACTCGGGGGATGACATTTTGAATCTGCCACTTCTTTCAGTCGGAGCAGTCGGATTCGTATCAGTGTGCGGTCATACAGTAGGCGCAGAACTACGAGAGATGCTGGACTCGTGGTTCGCGGGAAATTCTGCTCGCGCATTGGAGATACATCAGAAAATATTGCCAGTCTTTACTGGAACATTCCGAACCCAAGGCGCGATATTAACGAAGGCAGCTCTCACCCTCATGGGACTTCCTGGCGGTCACACTCGTCTACCTCTAGTTGATGCAACACCTGCGCAGATTTCACAACTACGTGAAGATCTCCTCGCAGGTGGCGTAACGCTCGCGGCATGACGCATCCACATCCGGGATTAGGGCTGCCCGGCACATTAGTCTCGGGCGGATTGCGGATCGTTGCCCTTGGCGGGTTGGGTGAAATTGGCAGGAACATGACGGTCTTTGAAACGGCCGGCAAATTGCTCATTGTTGACGTGGGAGTACTTTTCCCGGAAGAGACGCAACCTGGTATTGATTTAATTCTTCCGGATTTCTCGTACATACGTGAGCGTCTAGATGATGTCATTGGCATTGTTCTCACCCACGGCCATGAAGATCATATCGGCGCTGTGCCATATCTCTTGTCCGCACTAACGCTGGCATTTGTGAGCGCCAAGTTGAGAGAGCATCGCATCACTCCACTTACTCACGAAGTATCGGCAGGAATGAGTGAAGATATTGGTCCATTCACAGTTGAATTTGTGGCGGTTAACCACTCCATCCCCGACGCGCTCGCCGTTACTATTCACACTCCAGCTGGAACCGTACTCCACACTGGCGATTTCAAAATGGATCAACTTCCGCTCGACGGTCGAATCACGGATTTGCGTGCCTTCGCAGCATTAGGTGAAAAGGGTGTGGACCTCTTCCTCGTAGACTCAACTAACGCAGATGTACCTGGATTTACACCATCTGAGCGCGAAATCATGCCAGCGCTCGATCGAGTATTCAGGGCAACGCGGCGTCGGGTAATCGTGGCATCCTTCGCATCACATGTTCACCGCGTCCAGCAGATTATCGATACAGCACTGGCACACGATCGAAAAGTCGCCTTTGTTGGAAGATCCATGGTCCGAAATATGAAGATCTCAAAAGAGATGGGCTATCTGACGATTCCTGAGAATTTAATTATTGATGCCAAAGAGATTGATAATTACGGAGATAACGTTGTACTTATCTGCACCGGTTCTCAGGGTGAGCCACTTGCCGCGCTTTCGAGGATGGCCAATGGAGATCACGCCATACGCGTAGGCGACGGTGACACTGTCGTACTTGCATCTTCACTTATTCCAGGTAATGAAAATCCGGTCTTTCGGGTGATCAACGAACTCACACGTTTCGGTGCAAAGGTAGTACATAAAGGAAATGCCCTCGTTCATGTGTCAGGTCATGCGGCAGCAGGAGAGTTGCTCTACTGCTATAACGTCGTTAAGCCAAAATACGTTATGCCTGTTCACGGTGAATGGCGGCACCTCACTGCAAATGCTGAATTAGCAATACAATCGGGAGTTCCGCGCGATAACGCGATCATTGTTGAAAATGGAATTGTTGTTGATCTTATTAATCATGAAGCGTCAATTTCAGGAAGTGTGCCGGTCGGATTTGTATATGTAGATGGACAGAGCATCGGAGACATAACTGAATCATCACTCAAGGATCGGCGCATCCTCGGGGAAGAAGGTTTTATTTCTGTAGTTGTAGTCGTGGATTCGCAGAGCGGAAAGATTGTTGCCGGACCTGATATTCATGCGCGAGGATTTGCGGAGGATCAAGCGCTCCTAGATGAAGTGAAATTGCGAATTGAGAAGGCTTTGGCGGTAGCGGTGGCCGATGGCATTAACGGAACGCATCAACTTTCGCAAGTTGTCCGCAAGACAGTGGGCGCATGGGTTGGGGGAGAGCACCGCCGCCGTCCGCTGATTCTTCCGCTTGTAATTGAGGTATAGCTCTCGATCACGGCGCGCCTAAGGGCAGTGATTTTATTTAGGAATTACGCTCACTCTGTGGCCGCGAAGAGAAAAAACGCCAGAAAAAATAAGAACAAGGGCTCTTCCTTTGGGAGAGGACTTGCTGGACTCTGGCGTCTCCTCGCTAAGAGTATTGGAAGTGCGGTTCGATTTCTGGCACGCGGTGCGCGCGATTTGGATCCAGTCCATCAGCGGGATGGTGTCGCGTTTCTCTTTCTAATTTTCGCACTAATCGCGGCCGCGGGAACCTGGTTTCAATCCGATAACCTCGTGAGCCGCGCTCTCTTCGCCTTCTTCTACGGAATCTTTGGACGCGTTGGATTCTTTACACCTTTCGTGCTTCTCTACTTCGCGCTTCGTCTCTTCCGAGTTCCTGAGGATAAGGTAGCGACTGGGAGAATTGTCGTTGGAACCTTGGCACTCTTATTGAGTGCCACCGGCATCGCACATATGCTCAATGGCTCTGTCGGAACTGGCGCATCTGCTCTGCATAAAGGAGGCGGTTGGCTCGGTTATGGAGTCTCCCGCCCCTTGGTTCTCCTCGTGACCTCTGTGCTTGCCTATCCAATCTTGATCTTTCTGTTTATTTTCGGCGTTCTTGTCATCACGGCGACGCCGGTTTCGCAAGTCTCCGTCAGAGTAAAAACCTCTGTTGCCTGGCTCGCATCAAAACTGACCATGAGAGTTCGGCGAGAAGCGGAAAAATTTGAAATTTCCGAGTCGCCTCCCTTCGAGACTCCTCTTGTGGCCGATTGGAAGCATCAAATCGAAGAAGATCTCGATGAAGATAGTTTTGATGAAGAGTTCACAGTTCCAGCGCCGGTAGGACTTGAACACACTCAAGAGCCTGAACGCTCCACGGGGAAACGACCAGTCCAGTTGCTCCTCACAAATGATGCAAAATACGAGTTGCCTTCGCCTGATGCACTACGTACGGGGCCTCCCGCAAAGGCGAAGAGCAAGGCAAATGAGGCTGTGGTCGCAGCTCTCACTGAAGTCTTCCTCCAGTTTGAGATTGATGCGACCGTTACGGGTTTTATGCGAGGGCCTACGGTTACGCGGTACGAAGTAGAACTCGGGAATGCCGTAAAAGTAGAGCGAATCACCGCGTTGGCAAAGAATATTTCATATGCGGTGGCCAGTAGCGAAGTTCGGATACTTTCACCAATTCCGGGTAAATCTGCGGTTGGAATTGAGATCCCGAATTCGGACCGCGAGATTGTTTCTCTTGGTGACGTACTTCGATCATCCGTCGCAGGACAAGATCATCACCCGATGCTTGTTGCCCTTGGGAAAGATGTTGAAGGGAATTTTGTCTGCGCTAACCTGGCCAAGATGCCACATCTTCTCGTAGCCGGCGCAACTGGAGCTGGTAAGTCATCGATGATCAACGCAATGATCGTTTCCATCCTTATGCGCTCCACGCCCGACGATGTGAGATTGATTTTGATTGATCCGAAACGCGTTGAGCTCACCGCCTATGATGGAATACCACATTTGATCACCCCGATTATTACCCATCCAAAGAAAGCGGCCGATGCGCTCCAATGGGTGGTGCGTGAAATGGATCTGCGGTACGAGGATCTCTCCACATTCGGCTATCGACACATAGATGACTTTAATAAGGCGGTCCGTTCCGGTAGGGCGGTTGCGCCACCAGGAAGCGATCGCGTCCTCGAGCCGTATCCATACCTGCTGATTGTGATTGACGAACTCGCAGATCTCATGATGATCGCCGCCAAAGAGGTCGAAGATTGTGTTGTCCGTATTACCCAGTTGGCTCGCTCTGCTGGTATTCACTTGGTACTTGCCACACAGCGTCCAAGTGTTGATGTTGTGACTGGGCTAATCAAAGCAAACGTGCCTTCACGTTTATCATTTGCGACAAGCAGTTTGGCTGATAGTCGAGTTATTTTGGACAGTGCCGGGGCCGAGAAACTTATTGGCCAAGGAGATGCACTTTTTATTCCGATGGGAGCAAGTAGGGCCGTTCGGATCCAAGGTGCGTATGTGTCAGAACGCGAGATTGAAGTTGTGGTCAATCATGTGAAGAGTCAGCTCACACCACGTTATCGGAGCGATGTAACTGCCTCGCAAGTAAAGCACGTCATTAATGAAACTGAAATCGGTGATGATCTCGAATTGCTTCTTCAAGCCGTGCACTTGGTGGTGACCACACAGTTTGGCTCCACCTCCATGCTGCAACGTAAGCTCCGAGTTGGATTTGCCAAAGCGGGCCGCCTCATGGACCTGATGGAATCTCGGGGGATCGTGGGTCCGTCTGAGGGGTCGAAGGCACGCGTGGTTC
>JACPZY010000119.1 GCA_016195215.1 Actinomycetota bacterium
GGGTCTGGTTGGCCGGCCGTGTAAAGATGGTTTGCGATTGCGTCGACCGAAAGGTTTCTAGCAGCTTCGTGAATTGTTTCTCCGTGTTTCTCTGCATCCTCCAGATATCCCTTGACTGCATCAACAATCTCCCGTCGACCGCCGTAACCGATAGCGACGTTAACTTCGATTGCTTGGGGATTTGCTGACCTAGACTCCTTCAATTTGCATCGGAGAGATTCGGGGAGGAGCTCGAGCGAACCGACTGGCTTAATATTCCAGCGCCCCGTAGATTGCAAACTCTCAATGGCATCGCCAATGATTCCGATGAGCGCCCGTAATTCCTCCTCCGAGCGTTTGAAATTCTCTGTCGATAAAAGCCAGATCGTGACAATGCGAACTTGGGCCTCTTCGCACCAACCGAGAAATTCAATAATCTTCTCTGCTCCGGCGCGGTGGCCTCTTGCAGGAGAGGTGCCCCCTAATTCATCTGGATTCTCTTTAGCCCACCGGCGATTTCCATCCAGGATTACACCCACGTGATGAGGAGTCTGACTAAAATCCAAAGCCCGAACTAGGCGTCGCTCATAGAGTGGATAAAGAATAGATTTCACCGCTCGTCGTAAGAGGGGCATCTGTGTCATTTTCGAAAAGATTAGTTCTGCTTTGGCGATTTTTTTGGCAAAAACTGAGCGACAACGCGCCGCTCTGCAACAAGTGACGCCACGGGCAATGTGCCAGCAAGGATAAATCGGAGCATTTTTGGCAGGGTCCACTTTGCTTTTATCGAGAGCTGAATCGCCGTGATTACATAGATTGGATACAAGTAACCGTGCACCATTGGTATCCATACCAATTTGCTAGGTAAATCAGGGTTCTGCGCGAAAGCCTTGATAGGGACGTACAGAAACCACAAGAGCAGGGACATGACGCCAGAAACTACTGCCATGATTCGAAACCGTTGGACTGTCCCATCGCTACTTCGCGCCATTCTTACTCGCCTTCTCTTCTATTAATTCTTCAGGGGTAACTCTACGTTGATAAAAAGGTAGGTAAAGGACAACGAGTGCCATAAACCACCAGATGATCACATAGGAGACGTGCTGCCAATAGAAACCCGGAACAGCCGTTTTCGGCGCCGGCGGCTCAATTCTCCTGCGGCTGATATCAATTCCGCCAACGGCTTCCCTATCAGCAATGACATATCCGTCATATAGATCCAAGGTGGTCTGTCCAACAATGACACTGCTATCTAACCGCTGCAAAACTCCGGTGCTCGCCTGCGCATAATCATCGCTCTGGTGCGGCATCAATTTTCCAGTGAGAAGTACTAACTGGTCGGCATTTACCGGGTGGAGTTCTCTATCCGCCCAGAGTCCGTGAACCACAAGTAGCCCGGCGCCAGAATCGGTCTGGAGAAGTCCCACATCCCAATCGTCCCGTTGGTCCTTCGCATCAATCTGATTGGGCGCCCTAAATTCTGCAACGTAGGTTCCACTGATCGAAACCCGTCGCAATGTGGCTTTAGTCGGAAGAGAAATTCGCGGCTTGGTTATTGAATCCAGAGATACGAGGGCGGTATCCACGACGACAGGAACTCGGCTCTCCTGCGCTCTATTCCACTGCCACATTCCTAAGCTGATGAATCCTAATGCGATTGCACATACACCTAAATATGCGATCGCCCGTTGGGTGCTACTTCGACTCATCTTCCTCGCGTTTCTTAAGGCGGTTGTACCGCTTGTAGAAACTCCGCAGCAGAAGAGCTACTGCGACGGTGAGCACTGCGACGGTGAGAGAGCCTGAAGTCCCTATTCCAACATCCTTTGACATGTCAGCTCCTCTTTCCGTTAATTCCTAAACTCTGGAAGAATCATCCCATGTCCGAACTCGACTTTTCTGACCGGTACGGTCGAAAGCCCACGCGATGGAAACCACTTGCAATTGCCCTGCTCGTTATTGGCGGTGCATGGTTGATCTGGGCAGGGGTTTACCACTCCCGCCCTGCTGTTCGGAGCGCACTGATCTCCTTCTCCATACCTTCAGATCGCGCAATCAGTTTCAGGTACACCATCGATCGACGGAACCCACGTGAATCCGCCATCTGCACCCTCGTCGCTCACGATCTCGATAAGAACGTTGTCGGAGAAATTGAGGATCTCATCCCCGCAGGGGCTGCCCATAGTGAGAGAACCACGCTCATTCCCACCCGCACTCAGGCTGTAAGCGCGGGAATCTCGCGCTGTCGCACCAGTTCCCAGTAATCTGGCTCACCTTATGACAACTCAGACCTGGCTCACCCAAGAAGCCGCCGACCGCCTCCGCTCCGAACTCGAACTCCTGGAGAGCACTGGCCGCGCCGAAATTATTAAAAAGATTGAAACTGCCCGCTCGGAGGGGGACCTCAAGGAGAACGGCGGCTACCACGCCGCCCGAGAGGAGCAGGGCAAGATGGAGGCGAGGATCCGCCAGCTCAAGCACATGCTAGAGCACGCCCACATTGGCGCGCCCCCAGCGGGGGAGTCTGGCTCGGTCGGAGCGGGAATGGTCGTGACCGTTGATATTGGCGGAGAGGAGATGAGATTCCTTCTTGGTTCCAGAGAAATTTCTAGCGGGGACCTCAATGTCTATAGCGAGAACTCACCGCTGGGGGCAGCGGTGCTCGGAAAGAAAATCGGCGAGACTGTTTCCTATCTCGCTCCAAATAAGCGTGAAATATCTGTCGCGATATTGGAAGCAGAGTATTACGCCTAAATCACATTAACGCCCTTACCTTTTAGCCGCGTTGTTGTACTTACGCACGCTCAACGGGATGAAGATCACCATGATGAGTACCATATAAATGAGTGACATCGTCAGCGGATACCGGCTCGGAAAAGAGCCGGCAGTAACGCCGAAAAGATTGTCGAGACCGAAAAGTTGACGGCAGGCCGCGACCACCGTTGACACAGGGTTCCATTCTGCAAAATATTGCAACGGACGGGGCATTCCCGTCGTCGGAGCAAATGCACTCGATAAAAAAGTCAGCGGAAATGTCACGAGAAAACTCATGTTCTGTACAACACGTGATTCTTTGGCGGAAAGACCAATATAGATGCCAACCCATGCGAGCGAATATCCAAAAGCAAGAAGAAAAAGAAGTGCCAGAAAAATTTTGAGGGAACCTGAGTTTGGGCGCCAACCAACTAGATATCCGGTAAATCCCATGACGAGTAGAACGACGATATTGAGTGCAGAGTCGCCCAGGGTCTTCCCGACAACGAGAGCTGATCTGGCGATAGGCAGGGATCTATATCGATCAATTAAACCCTTTGTCATATCTTCTGCGACACCGACCGCAGTACCAGCTAGAGTAAAAGCCACCGTCTGGACAAAAATACCGGGCATGAGAAATTGCACGTACCCGCCTGGTTGGCCAGAAACGATGGAGCCACCAAAAACATAGCGGAAAAGCAGGACAAACATGACAGGCTGAATCGTCGTGAAGATAAGGACCTCTGGCACTCTCACCAAGAGCAGGAGTTGCCGACGAGTAATAACCAAGGCATCCGAGACTGCATTTTTCACGAGCGTCCACCCTTCTGCTTCTTTAGATTCTCAGCTGGCACCTCATCCTGCGCGACATGACCTGTCAGCGCCATAAATACGTCATCCAATGATGGCCTTTTGAGTGCAACGTCGAGTGGATGGATTCCTTCGCTATCAAGGGAGCGCAGAACCTCAATGAGTGCAGCCGCTCCTGTTGTGACCGGGGTAGAAATTCGGTGGAGTCCTTGGTCATATGACGGTCTCTCGCCACTCACACGCGCGACGATCTCCAACGTTGCCGAAACGTGCTCCTCTACGACGACCACTTCGAGGCGCTCCCCGCCCACCTCGCGTTTGAGAGCATCCGAAGTTCCGTGTGCAATCACTTTTCCATGGTCAACCACAACAATGTCATCAGCCAGTTGATCGGCCTCGTCAAGATACTGGGTAGTCAGAAGAAGGGTGACGCCACCCGTTACTAATTCTTCGATCACTCCCCACATCTCTTGCCGCCCCCGTGGATCAAGGCCAGTCGTTGGCTCATCGAGAAAAAGTACTTTCGGCTGGACGATTAGTGATGCGGCTAAATCTAATCGCCGGCGCATACCTCCCGAATACGTTTTGATCGGACGACGCGCACTATCCGTCAAAGAGAACCGTTCAAGTAATTCATCGGCTCTCTTGATCGCGGCATTGCGATCAAGATGATAGAGACGGCCAAACATCACCAAGTTATCCCAACCCGTAAGTGTTTCATCTACAGCCGCATACTGTCCGGATAATCCAATGATTTCCCGTACTTTCTCCGGATGCTTCATCACATCGATTCCGCATACTGAAGCGCTCCCTGATTCGGCCGCGAGCAGAGTTGCAAGTATCCTGACAACAGTGGTCTTTCCAGCGCCATTGGGCCCCAGAACAGTAAGAACCGTGCCCTCTTCCACATCGAGGCTCAAATCATCGAGGGCTCGTACATTCCCCTTGCGATAGGTCTTTATTAGATGTTCTGCAGTAACTGACTTCACGGGGTAAAGTTACCCTTCTATTTCCCCTGCGCGGCATATAAATTGCTCTTTTTTTCTCATCTTGAAAGGTCGTTTATGTCTAACCCCTCTGCGTCGGGCGCACCGATAAAGGCACACTCGCACCGCGAGATCATGATCATCATGAGCGGATTGATGACTGGATTGTTATTGGCCGCACTAGATCAAACCATTGTGTCGACTGCACTAAAAACAATTGTAGTTGATCTTAACGGATTAAATGAGTACACGTGGGTTGTCACTGCATACCTCTTAACATCTACTGCCTCGACGCCACTCTATGGAAAAATCTCTGATCTCTACGGTCGCCGTGTTGTTTTCCAATTTGCAATTCTCACATTCTTACTTGGATCACTCCTGGCAGGTCTTTCCCAGAATATGGCCGAACTCATTGCAACTCGTGCCCTTCAGGGAGTTGGTGCCGGCGGTCTCATGGCATTGACCTTCGTCATCATCGGAGATGTCGTACCTCCCCGCGAGCGTGGAAAATATCAGGGCTACTTCGGTGCAGTCTGGGGGCTCTCCTCTGTTGCCGGCCCACTTCTTGGCGGCTTCTTCTCTGACCGTAACCAGATCCTTGGAATCACCGGATGGCGCTGGATATTCTATATAAATCTCCCCTTCGGAATTCTTGCTTTAATCATTACATCTGCCGTACTCCACATTCCTAAGGTCAAGCGCGAACATTCAATTGACTACCTAGGCGCTCTTCTTCTGGTGATCGCTGTCACTGCGACTCTTCTCGCTATCGCCGTCTACGGGCCTGAGAACGGCTGGACTGACGCGAGGACAGTTGGATATCTTCTTGTTGGAGGGGTTCTCTCAGTGCTTTTCGTACTCTGGGAAGGCAAGGCCAAAGAGCCGATTCTGCCTATGACGCTCTTCCAAAACCATACCTTTACTCTCACCTCAATTCTTGGAGCGGTGATTGGTGCCGGTTTATTCGGGGCGATCATCATGTTGCCCCTCTACTTGCAGATCGTAAAGGTAAATACCGCAACAACTGCCGGCTTGAAGTTGATCCCTCTGATGCTCGGCATTGTCAGCGCCTCTATTTTTAGCGGCAAGCGGATTACGACCACGGGCAAATACAAGAAGTTCCCGGTTATTGGAACTGCAACTATGACCGTTGGTATCCTCCTGATGACGACCCTTACGCGTTCGACTCCGTACTGGCAACTCTCGATCTATGCCATCATCGTTGGCGCAGGACTGGGACTGTCAATGCAGACGATTGTTATCGCACTACAGAACTCAGTTGATTTCCGAGATATGGGAGTCGCGACTAGTGCCAATACATTCTTCCGATCCCTCGGCAGCGTATTTGGATCGGCAATTTTCGGCGCAGTACTCAATAACCGTCTTGCCCAATACATGAATAACGGTTTCACCGAATTGGCGAAAACAAACCCCTCCGCAATGGCAGGGGTCAATCTCAATCCCAAGGGAATCACCAGCATTATCTCGAATCCCGAAAAGTACGCGCCCGCCGTTCACAACACCGCTATGGACGCTTACGTAAACGCATTCCACATCGTCTTCTACTCTGCCGCTCCTATAACAGCCCTTGGCTTCATCATCGCTCTCTCACTGCGCGAGCTTCCACTCCGTACATCTCACGATTACGCCCAAGCGCGCGAAGAGGTAGCGGGAGAGGCTATTGGTTGAGTCGAATTAACGTCCTCTTGGGACTCCCCCGCGAGGTTAAGGTCCTCACCACGGCAGCTTTCTTTGTCGCGGTGGGGTTTGGCATCATCGTTCCTGCAATGCCCCTTTACGCAAAATCTTTTGGTGCCACAAACACTGCAGTTGGCCTCATCATTTCGATGTTTGCAGTCGCGCGTTTCTCTTCCGGCCTTTTCTCCGGAAAACTTGTTGATCGTTTTGGTGAGCGGCTGGTATTTGCAGTTGGGATTTTGATGGTCTCATTCTTCACATTGCTCTCAGCCCTTGCTCAGACCTTCACTCAGCTATTGATCTTCAGATCGGCCGGTGGGCTGGGCTCATCGATGTTCTCGGTCGCCGCCAGTTCGATCATTATGCGTTCGGTCGCCGATGACCAACGAGGCCGTGCCCAATCAATCTATAATGGTGCGTTCCTCCTTGGCGGAATTACCGGACCGGCAATTGGCGGGGCACTAACGGGAATTTCCCTGCGTGCACCATTCTTTACATATTCCATCACCCTCTTTTTCGCGGGCGCGATTGGGTATTTCTTCCTCACGCCTGGAAAGCCAGCACCGCATCCAAAAATCAGAGAATCGGCAAGTATGTCAATCACCGAGGCTTTGAAAATGATGCCGTACAGGACGGCACTCGTCCTGGCCTTTGTAACTAACTGGGTTCTCTTTGGAATGCGCTCATCCATCTTGCCCCTCTTCGTCACCGAAGAGCTTCACTCCACAACGGCCATTGTCGGACTCGGTTTTACGCTGACCGCACTATTTCAGGGCGTGCTCCTGCTTCCTGCAGGGACACTCTCGGATCTGCGCGGAAGGCGGGTGGCACTGAGTATCGGCACGACGGTGGTAATGGTCGGCGTGATAATTTTGATTTTCGCTACCAACCCTTGGATGTACCTCATCTCGATGGGCGTCATCGGACTTGGCGGAGCATTTCTCTCTACCGCGCCGGCAAATATCGTCGGCGACGTTATACGCGGAAAGAGCGGTCAAGTTATTGCACTCTGGCAGATGGCAGGGGATGCAGGCATGATAATTGGACCGATAACCGTCGGATTCTTATCATACCTCTACTCTTTCCGCACAGCATTTGTCGCCAGTGCAGCGGTCTTCTCAATCTCGATACTACTGGCGTATCAGTTACCTGAAACGCGCCA
>JACPZY010000120.1 GCA_016195215.1 Actinomycetota bacterium
TAATCACTACCGCCGGAGAGTTGCTCGCAGAACTCACACTAGATGAAGAGAAGGACTACCAACCTCAATGAAAGACACTTCCAATGAAATAGTTGAGTGTCTAGTATGTCTGGAGACATCCGTCCTCGATGTCTGGAGACACCACACGGAGTTAACGACGGGAATCGAACCCGCACCTGCTATTTGGCTAAAGAGCCATGCTGCCACTACACCACGCTAACAACGCGGGTAAATAGTGGTGTTTGCCAGAAATCATTTTAATCAGTCGAAGATGTTTTGTTGATAGCGGGCAGTTGTGTACTGCAAGCAAGAACGGCCTTGGATAATTACCAAAGCCGTTCTCGTCGCTAACTCCAAGGCCCGATACTTGATGATGAAGATAGCCACTCTTCGCATCGCACCATTTCCTTGCAAACTTCAAGGCGATGAAATTCTGGCATAAATCTCCGCTACTCGGAGTAACAAGTGATCGATTCAGGAGATTTGCCGTAAATGTTGGATTACTGCGGTCCCATAGCCAGTCCACCTAAACTGGGCTGGTGGAACACTATGGCGTCTACGGAGTGTGGCTGCAGAACGGTTTAGTCGTTGCTATTCGAAAAGCTCGGGGTCCCTACACTGGCATGCTCGATCTTCCCGGTGGCTCGCCGGAACTTGGTGAGACTGCCATTGACACACTGGAACGAGAGTTGCGTGAGGAGTGTGGGGTAACAAGCGTTCACGTCACTTCGTGGCACGCCTTCGATTTTCACGTTGATCGGTCCAGTTCAGGTGAGCCAATCCAGTTTCACCATACAGGTCTTATCGCTCTCGTGGCCGTGCAAGATGAAGTTAAGTCGGTACAAGACGTCGAAGATGTGAAGGATGTCGAACTCATTGATCCAACTCAGCACTCCGTTGAGAAGTTCACTCCTGCGTTCTCGTACGCGCTTTCCCTTCTCGCCCCTGACGCTGACGGGTAAGGACATCGAAGCAAGCATTAAGGGGTTGCGTTAACGATTGGTGGGGTTGGCGAGGATGCTCTATTCCACCGCATTAGGAAAGTTCCATTTTTTGACTGGCCGACCAACAAAGAATTCTTCATGATCTGCCGGGCAATAACACTCTCGTCCAGACCCGATTTCCATGGTCTTCACATCGCTGCTTACTTGTCGCCAATCTCAAAGAGTGCAGCCGGGATTGATTCCCAACCCAGTACATCGAAGATCTCTTGCATGCTCACTTCCCCGTCGTCAAGCATCTTTAGAACAGGGTCGTTGGTGTCATCTGCTATTCGGTCCGCTTCGGTCCTTTGAGTCGCCAACTTTTTAACCACAGTTAATCATCCCTCAACGATCGGAATTTGTGAAGTTATTTGTGCCGTTCTTAATGACCACGCAGAGTAATGATCATCAATCGTAGATCATCCGCATCGATGCCATGCTTGACTTGTATTTTCTGCTCGATCCAAGGAGAAATATCAAGTGATGCAATCCAAATTGGTTCCCAATTCCCCGTCGGTGGAGGATTTAAGAATAAGACGAATCTGTGATGTGTTAGACGGTAGGAGGTGTACCAGACGCCTCTGTTGATGATGCGGTTCAATAGAGAAACAGAAGGGGTGTATTAACGATTAGGGGGATTGGCAAGGAGATTGCGCACATAAATTGAAGGAGCCCCGAGTCACCTCGAGGCCCTTGCTCAACTTCCCTAACTTCTTGATCGATACCAATAGATCAGTCGTGAGAATTTAAGGCTGCGGAGTTGCCGACGGGAATCGAACCCGTCTCGGTAACTTGGTGAAAGTTGCAATGCGACCACTACACCACGGCAACACCGTGCGCTTAGAATCGAGCAAATTGTTAGTAGGCCTGCAAGCCATGACTACCCCTGTGAATGCAACGGTGTTGTGCAGAAAGACGAAGGACCTCGAATAATTTCGAGGTCCTTCGTTTCGGCAACTCCAAGGCTGAATACTTTTGTGAAGGAGTAACCAGCTCCGGCACTCAACCATTTCCTCGACAAAATCAAGGCGAGGAAACTATGACATAAATTCACGCCACTCGGAGTAATCAGAGCGGAGAAGGCGAAGGGGGTGTATTGATGATTAGGGGTGCTGCTAACGAGGATCACGCCACTACGGGCTGCACCATATTTACCCGTCAGTCTCCCAAGCCTAGACTCGCGAAAATATCAGCAGGTACCCAGTGCCGACACCTTGAGTGTGAACGTACTGTTCGAGAGAATTCAATGACGTGAAGAGCACATTGCAAATGTAAGGAAGGACCATGACGACCGGATATTCGGGGACTCCGCAGGCCCGCAAGCTTGGGATAAAGCCGGGCCAGCGGATCTGCCTCGACAATTCACCGCCAGGATGGCGCCTTACCGACCCGCCAGCCGACATATCCCTTGTTGGTGCTCGCGGACCTGCCGACATTGTCATAACTTTCTTTACCTGCGCTGATAAGTTATCCAGACGGTTACCTGCACTTGTGAAACGCATCTATCCCTCGGGTGCGCTCTGGGTCGCATGGCCCCGCAGGGCCGGAGGTCATGAGAGCGACATCACCGAAAATCTTATCCGCGAACATGCCCTCCCACTCGGTGTAGTCGATGTCAAAGTCGCCGCAATCGACGACGACTGGTCAGGATTGCGATTGGTCTGGCGAGTCAGCAACCGCGGCTATTCGTAAAGACAATCCGAGGATCAGGAATAAATCTTTTTGAACAAGAACTTGGTCATTACCATCTTCGATCGTGGCTTCTAGGTCGTAACAGGCAACGAAACTCTCAAGATCACGCGCATTAAGCACAGCGAGGACTCGATCAACAACGGTTCTCATTAGAGGCACCATAACAAATACATCAGCTGGTGCGTAGGGGGTGTGCTGACGATTTGTGGCAAAACTCAACTTGGATCGAGTGTTCCTTAACGATTCTGATTAGCCCACGTTTTCAATATTGCTTGCTCTTTCTCAGGACTGATTCCAGGTGTCGACATACGTTCATTTAAGGGCGGTTGATTTACGTTCTGCATCGTTGCCCACGTGTCACTAACAGTTTCCAAAATTGACCGGCAATGGAGACCTGCTGTTGCTGCGCGAGTCGTGTCAATACCGAAGATGCCGTAAAGATTAGGGGATATCCAGATGGGCATTTCGGTCCAGGGCTGGACATCGTTTTCAATAAGAAACTCTGGCGGAATCCAAACGAAATTCGCATCTGACTCTGTCGTGAGCCGGCAGGCTTCGAGTAACTCCGAAATATTTGTATGGTTAGCGGGCGAAATCGCATTGAAGGCGCCGGCAATTCTTTGCTCTGCACACGTGACCATCCATGCTGCTAAATCGCGCGCATCTATGTACTGAAGTGCTAAGTCACTTGGACCAGGTGCGAGAACGTCCCCACCTTGAGCAATTCGGTTTAACCACCACGGCAAGCGGCCGGGAATCTCGTAAGGTCCCAGGATTATTCCTGCTCTTGCTAAGAAGGATGAATTGTTTCCAAAACCATTTAGGATCGCAATTTCTGCGCCACGTTTATCCGCCGAATAACTGGTCTGGTCAGCAGAAGGATCTGCCTCAACTGTTGGAGATTCCTCGTCCATCCCCAGCGGAAGAGGGTCCTCCGCGTAAACCGAACAACTAGATACGTAACTGTAATAAGAGGTGTGTTGACGCAGAGCCTTGACACTCTGTTCTACAACACGAGGCGCGGTCGCCCACGTGTCAAAGACGGCATCCCACTGCCGATTTAATGCAAAGTCGAATGCGCCTGGTTCTGTTCGATCGCTGAAGATTGACTCCACTTGGTCATTTGCCACACTCTGAGGCAACTCAGTTCGAGTAAGCGTCGTAACCTCATGACCTCGAGATATGGCCGCTTCGACAATCGCACGACCTACAAAAGCTCCACCGCCAAGTACAAGAATGCGCATGTTGCGAAATCTAGAGTTTAGATGGCCATATGTCTATGGAGGTTGCAACTCACCAAAGAGAGTTTTGTGCGCCTCCAACTAAGACGGAGATGCCGCTTCGAGTCCTGTCACTGGCATATCACCAGAAAGGCTTTACTCAATCGTTGGGGATCTTCGAATAGATAATCAAGTCATGACGACCCTTGCTCGTAAATCCCGCGTTTCTCGCGATTCCTTCACGGACGTAGCCGGCTTTCGTGGCAACTCTTTGAGAGGCAAAATATTTCCCGGTGCCACTCTCACTTCAAGTCGCTGAAATCCAGTTTCCAGAATGATCCAGCGCGAGAGTATAACTAAGGCTTCAGTTGCAACACCTTTGCCTCGAGCCCAAGGCGAAGTCCAATAACTTATCTCACATGACTTGCCGCGCCATTCCGCTCTCTTTATATCAATCACGCCTGCAAATTGTCCGTCGAGGTCAATGGCGCTTACTAGTCCAGTGCCACCCTCCTGTCTTTGGGTGGCGAAATCTAAAATGAACCATTGAGCGTTTTCGGTTGTATAAGGGAAAGGCAGAGGAAACCATTTTTGCATTTCATCATCGTTGCCTGCAGTGAAGATGGCTTCTTGATCAGATAATGTTAATGGCCTTATGACGATTGAACCCGAGACCAAAGTGCAGGAGTCGAATTTTTGATCGGTCTTCATGTAGCGCAATATTACGCAGAATTATAGATAGGCAGTCGCTTTCCAAGCTCAATTTCCATTTGGCCTATTCTGCTCCACTATGGGGTCCTAACAATGAACTGAGATTCAGTTCTTTCATTCATTGAATGATCTTCAGTTTCAGCCATAATCAGTCAATGGAAGGACTCCAAATCCGTGAAGCGCTTTTGAGTGACGCGGAAGGAATAGCCAAGGTTCATGTTCACGCATGGCAAGAGGCCTACGTGGGTTTAGTACCGGATTTTTTCTTGCAATCTTTAAGTGTCGAAGAGAGAACGGCTACCTGGGTCCAGAACATTGAGAATTCGCCGCCCAAGACACACATATTGGTGGCTGAATTGGATAACCGGATCGTTGGCTTTGTCAGCGTGGGGGCCAACAGGGAAAGTGGACCATCGGATCAAGGTGAGATATTTGCGATATACGTAGATCCGGAAATTCAAGGACGAGGCATTGGTGCCACACTCATGAAGGTGGGCATCCAAGCGCTCAGAAATGAATCTTTTGCGACGGGAATCTTGTGGGTTTTGGAGGGTAATTTGCTGACTCGCACATGGTACGAGTCGCATGGTTGGAAAACCGATGGAAAGACTAAAGAGGACTCCCGGGAAGGCTTCTTGTTAAAAGAAGTTAGATACGGAATTGATCTAGATCAACTATTTGCTCTTACTTAATTGGCCACGAACAGCCCCCCCAGGCATAGCTTTAGTATGCACGTTGAAGTAATACAAACTTGGACGCATCGCAATTTCTGATAAAAGTGATGCTGCAACTTTGACGCAGTTTTGAGGTGCGCTATTGAATTTCATCGTATCGAAAGTGACTGCAACTGCACCATCTGCACCCTTCGCCCCTTTATGGATGTGAGACCCTGTAACTTTCACTAATCCCATAGTTTTGATCGTGGAGCAAATAGTGCCCTTGGACGAGTTGAGAATGAAAGTTCCTGAGGATGAACCATTCATCACCCCCATGCCTGCTGTTTCATTCATTCCTGTAGCCGTGACTGCGAGCTTCGTAATGGCAGCGGCCCGTGCAGCAGGTGCTAATCCAATAGCGACAGCTGCGGCGGTGAAGGTGATAAATATTTTTTTTCGCATTTCACTTTCCCTCCGATTTAGTTTTTCTCGTGTACAGTTATGATATTCGCTTCAGCATTTCGCTTTTCACGGTGCAAGGCGGCCCGAAAAGGCGCCATCCGTGAAATCCTCCCATCTAAATTCCTAATAAGGGAGATAAAATGAGGGCATAGTGGGAATGCTCAGTATTCTTTAAGTATGGTGACGATTTGCCGAGCCGGAACTCGGAGCGAGGAATCGCCTCTAAATTTGAATTTCTCTTTTCAACCCAGGAGGTAGAGGGACAGCGAGGAGAAGCAACCCGTCTGCCCTAAGGCTGGTCGGTCCCACTCGATTGTGCCATTCTTATCTTGTGGAGCCACAACAGAATGTCATCGGGGGTGAGTTGGAGATCTGCAGCCTTGGTCCACTAACTGGCTTCTATCGCGATGGCAAGAAGCACTCAATGACGGTATGCCAACCGGCGTCGTCCTTGCCGCCACCAATGAAGCGGCTGCGCTCTATGTGTCAGTTGAGGCGCTCATCGCCAACTCGGTTGACGTCCCCTCGGATCCGAGTTCACTTCTCTGATCCGAGGACGGATAAATTCCATAACGCATAAGTGAATTACCAGAGTCAATGTTTATTCATCTACTCTAATTTTTTTGAGATTCGCGAACTCGCAGTCAACTCTTTGTGAAGCGTGCCGCCTCCTCAGATCCGCCTGTCGCATCTCCCTCCGTGTAAGAGTGGGCGCCAGCACCTGCGAGTTTGCCACCATCAACAATCAGGTATTCATTACGGATTGGCCGTCCGTCGAAAAAGCACTCCAGTATCTCGCGGGTGCCAGCGGCGTACCGTGTCTGCGCGGAGAGACTGCTGCCCGAAATATGTGGAGTCATCCCATGGTGTGGCATGGTTCTCCAGGGGTGATCCTCGGGGGCGGGCTGCGGAAACCATACGTCTCCGGCGTAGCCGGCGAGTTGCCCACTCTCAAGTGCCCGTACGATCGCATCGCGGTCGCAGATCTTCCCGCGCGCCGTATTCACGAGGTAGGCGCCACGCTTCATTTGCGCGATCAGCTCGTCGTTAAATAGGTGTTCCGTCTCCGGATGCAATGGTGCGTTAATAGTCACTACATCGCAGACCTTCACCATCGATTGCACATTCGGATGCCATGTGACTCCGAGCTCCTGCTCGACATCAGGGGGAAGTCGGTGGCGATCCGTGTAGTGAAGACCGACCTCGAACGGCTTCAGTCGCCTCAACACCGCGGTACCTATCCGTCCCGCCGCGACCGTGCCGACCTGCATCCCTTCGAGGTCATAGGAACGCGAGACACAGTCGGCAATATTCCATCCCCCCTTGAGGACCCACTCGTACGACGGAATGTAATTGCGCACCAATCCCAGAATCATCATCACGACATGCTCGGAGACGCTAATGCTGTTGGAATAAGTCACCTCGGCTACTGCGACACCGCGCTCGATTGCGGCCTGAAGAT
Source organism: Actinomycetota bacterium (assembly GCA_016195215.1). Classification (GTDB taxonomy): domain Bacteria; phylum Actinomycetota; class Actinomycetes; order Nanopelagicales; family Nanopelagicaceae; genus QYPT01. The sequence goes on from JACPZY010000120.1 coordinate 7,187, forward strand.
CGACGTGGTCAGAACCAATCCCGGCGGTGATCGCTAGCTTGAGCTTCGGTGCTTTGGCAAATCGCTCGGCGGTCAGGTACGCCGGCCAGAACGGCTGGGAGATCACGACGTCCGCATCAAGCAACTCCCGCTCAAAGACCGAATCTGGACCGTCCTTATCGGAGGTCACGACGAGGGTGTGGCCGCTAGCTTCGAGGAACTTTCGTAGACCAAGTTCGCCGGAGACGCTTCCCAGCAACTGACCGGGGGTGAAGTCGATCGCCGCCGGCGTCGGTGCCGCCTGCCCATTAAAGTACCCCTCGATTTTGGGGATCTCATCACGGGCGTAGGTGGTGGGAAACCCGTCAACCGGATCGTCGTAGAGAACACAGAGGATTTTCGCCATTTTGACCTCCGAAGGTGGCCACTTCTCTATGGGTAAGTGCCCAACTTTCGATGCTACACCTCGGTCTTCTCCAATGACAGAGCCAGCCCCAACGAGAAAGCAAGTCGGCCACCCAAGATCCGCGCACAGAATCAATTCGACCAAAGATGTAGACACTAGAGATGAAGAGATTTTGAGAGATTGAAGGTACTAGTTAGTGTGCGCTCGAAGGGATGGAACTGGGCACTGGGAGTCGATGTTTGAGATCGCATAAACGTACTTTCAGAGCTTTAGATTGTGGGAGAAATCCTTTACACTCCCCTGTGGGGTGTGTAGGATTACTCCCATGATGAAGGGGCGAAAAGCAATCAAAGAAGGCGAAAACGAGTTACTAACCGATTTGCCGTACCTATTTACCACTGCCGAGGCTCTTGCGAAGGGAATTTCGAGTTCTACATTTCATCGACTCGCCCAACGTGGTGACTTTCATCCAATAGCTCGCGGTCTTTATATGCAGGATGCAGAAGGCACAGCTGACCTGGATTTGGCCGAGATCGCCTCAAAGGCACCTGGTGCCACGATATGTTTAACATCAGCTCTTGCAGAACATGACCTGTCAGATGCAATTCCTAAGAAATTGCATATCGCAATTCCTCGTGGAAAATGGGCACCAAGGACTACGGCAGCGATAACCTGGCATAGATTCGATCCAGAAACTTTTCACATTGGTAGACGAGAGCGACCCATCTCCGGCACAAATTTAACAATTGGAATATATACGCCAGAACGAACGCTCGCTGATCTTGCTCGTCATCCGAATTTGGATCAAGCTGAATTAATTGAAGGGATCCGTCGCTGGTTGCGGAAACCAGGAAACTATCCTGCCAATCTTTTGAAAGTCGCTCGCAAACTTCCCGGAGCGCGTTATCGAATCCAAACTATTTTGGAAATACTCTCGTGACAACCGAAGATGAAATTTATCGAGAGTTGCAACGACAAGCAAGACAGGTGGGCCGCAGCAGCATAGAACTTATGACACTGTATGTATTGGAGGGTTTTCTCGCTCGTGTTGCCAAGAGCCAATTCAGTCGACATTTTGTTCTCAAAGGTGGAGTCTTACTCGCTGCTTGGGATGCCAGACGGCCAACCCGCGATATTGATTTTGCTGCTCTTGATATAAGCAATAATATTAAAAATTTATTAAACATATGCTGTGATATTGCCTCAATTTCTCAGGTTGATGGCATCGCTTTTAATACTGCTTCAGCCTCGGCTATCACTATCCGTGATGACGACGAGTACTCAGGTGTCCGAGTGTCGATGTCGGCGAGAATAGCAACTGCGCAAATCACATTCCATATTGACATAAATGTGGGTGACCCAATCGTGCCTGGTGCGGTCCAAGTGGATTATCCGCGAATATTGAATAGCTCGATCCGAATTCAATTATTGGGGTACCCAATTTCTATGGTGCTGACTGAAAAAATCGTGACGGCTGCCCAACGTGGCACCGCCAGTACTCGTTGGCGTGACTTTGGAGATATCTACAATCTAAGTCGAATACATTCCCTTTCGTTAAAAGATTTAAGGATGTCAATTAATGCCGTATCAAACCACCGCATGGTGGAAGCAGTCGCGCTCAGAGAAGTGCTTTTGGATTACCCACAAATTGGTCAAACTAAATATGAAAACTGGAGAATAAAACAAGATCGACTTGAATTACCGGAAGATTTCGGAGAGCTTTTGGATACCACCTACATATTTACCGACCCGATTCTCGACGATCGCGCCCTCGAGACTTCCATATGGGATCCGCTTAGGTCTGTCCGGTATTAATCAAGAGATTCCACAAAAGATAACTCAATCGGCGCCGACACTACAGAAACCTACGAGATCGAAAAAATGGATCTCGTGGACGAAATTTCGGTTCCGTGCGCCTGAAGGGATTCAAACCGTCAACATTCAATAGAGCAACTGAATTATCGGCCTACCGTACGACTAAAATTGGCTTGAGAAGAACATGTGCGGCTGTCTGTTCAGCGGCAAAATCCACTTTTCTAATTTGGTTCCCTTTCTCTCCCATCAATATTGCCAGAGCACTACTAGCCACTTCCGCAAGGTTCTGATCGAGGCTCGTGAAACCGAACTCCTTTGAGATTGGTGTGTTGTCAAAACCCGTGACACAAATATTATGTTTTGAAGCTCGTTGGAATTCCAATAAACATCCAAGCGCCACAGTGTCGCTGACGCAGACGACGGCATCTAAATTTGGAACGGTGTCTAGAAGACGGCGGGCCGACTGCCTTCCGCTCTCAATCGACTGCTCACCAAAGACCGCAAGAGCGCTCAAGCTCAATTCAGCGCGACGTCCTCCTTTTCCAGCCAACTTCAGGAGAGTTTCCTTCCATCCTAAATATCGATCTTCTCCGACGCTTCGCGCAGATTCTCCGGGGACATTATTTGTCTCCCAACCTGCGAACCCGATATTTCTGTAGCCCTTCTTCCAGAGCATGGCAGTGGCTTCAGCGATTCCGGCGGCGCCATCAATATCCACCCACGGGTGGGTAGTTGAGTAGAGGTTTTCATGCCCCCAAGGTTTTCCAAAACTCAGAAAGGGGACATTATTCCTTTCCAAGAAATCCAGTCGGGGGTCATCGACATGTGTCGAAGTAAGGATAATTCCATCCGTATCTCGTGACTTGATGATTCTTCCCAACTTATCTATTTCTTGTTTCTCAGTTCCCGCGGTATAGGCGATCACCTTTATGTGACGATTCTCTGCAGCCTCAATTAATTCGTAGACGAAATCGTTCTGAATGAATCCCCTAAAGAGTCCTGGCGACGAGTTCGCATCGACGCGAACTGAAATCGATGAAGACTTCTTTGATCGCAATCGGCGTGCGGAGAGATTGGGGGTGTAATCCAGGGATTTAACAGCTTGAAGGACTTGATCGCGAGTTCGGGGGCGCACTCGTTCTGGAAAGTTAAGTACGTTTGAGACCGTTTGAATTGAAACGCCAGCGACTTCTGCCACGTCAAGGATTGAAGAGGGTCGGGTTTTCTTACTCATCTAACTCAACCTCCAATCTCCCCACCGCATTCACCGTAAAAGTTTCCTTACGGAGATGAAATACGATCTATGTTGTCGGTAATCCAAGCATATGCGCCAACTGTCCATCCTTGAATCATCTGCGGCGGCTGGCACACTCTGTTGATCTGACCCTTCTCGGAGAGCACATCTGTCACGCGCGTGGTGATTAATCCATTTTCGATGGAGTCTCCTCTAAAGAACTCGGGGTAACCACCAATTGACTCAATCGCCTTCTTGGTCCTTGAAAGCAGAAGGAGCGACTCCTTCCGGAACCCATGTTTTATTAAGCCGCGCGCGGTAAAGACAGCATCCATTGGCCATGCCGACCCAGTGTGGTAGCCGCCTGGTCGATAAGACGGATGGTTCGATGAAAGTGTTCGAAGTCCGCTCTCTCCCAGAAGCTGTGGGTCCGAGACTGCCGCAGCGATCGCCTCTCGATACTTCAGCATTTCAGGAGCACCGAGAATTTTTGAACTGAGCAAACGACCCTGATTACTCGCTTGCGAGTCGAGCGCTTTTTGAAGGTCACCATCGACTCGTTCAGTGCCCAAGGCAAATCTGTCCCCGAGCCAGAGAAGTTCAATAAGTCTTTCTTGCAGTCGATCGGCTCGCGCCAGAAGAGCAGATTCAGATTCCGGCCACGTGCTGGAGGGTCTCAGCCTTTGAATTGCAACGGCGCTTAGTAAGGCATCGTACGTTTCCCCAACCGTCTCGATTGATGCCGTTGAATTCCCTCTCGCGAGAGTTCCATCGCGGTGCATATAAGAATCCTCGGAATCCTTCCACACCTGATTTTGAATTCCTTTGGGGTTGCTCCGATGCGATTCAATGAAACCGGAGGGCGTCTGCATTCGGAAAATGATCCAATTCGTAGCAGCAATCACTCGTTGCCAGAGGGGAATGCCCTCCACCTCAACATCCAACTCCGAGGGGTTTTCCTTTGCAATATTGGCCACTGCACCCACCCAGAGCAGAGTGGAATCAACCGCGCCATAGTAAGGAAAATGCCAGTCTCCACTCTTCATCAGTTCTATGGCGCGTTCATCACTGAGTTCGCGAACCTCGTGAGGAATTCGTCCTGGCTCTTCTTCGCTAGAAGTATCAGACTTAATTCCCTGAACTGAACCAAGTGCCTTTACCACGTTACTTTCAAGTGACGGCAAACGCGTTCTCAGCAAATTGGAAATTAAAAGGGAGTCCCGTCCAAAAAGGCAGTGAAATAGATTCTGCTCAGGGATGCGCGCATGATGAGCAAAGGAGACAGCAGCAAATGGAATTTCGAAACCATTCTGTTTGCCAAGGATCATCTGGATGGCGAGATCAATCGGCGGTCTCGTCTCTAATTTGAAAATTGGATCCGATGGCTCCAGGACGACTAGATCCGAAATAATACGCTCTCCGAGCTTAATATCTGACTCAGGCAAGGTTAACTCACATTTCCAATGCGTTTGCGGACTCTTGAAGTGCTTCTTCAATTTTGGGCAGAATCAAGCACTGAGAAAGTGTCAGCGCAAGAAATATGTATACGAAGAAAAAAGGCCAGCCAAATAAGAGGATGGAGAGCGCTAGAGCCAGCGTTCCCTTATTTTTCCTCACCAAGTTTAAGCTTGTTGCAAAAAGAATAATCTCTTCACCACGGAAACCTTGGAAGGCCCTTCCTGGAATTAAAACCACAGAGACGAATAACCAGAGAATTAGACTCGACAGTACAATCGAAGAGTAGAAATACTTGGCGAAGACCGCCGAAGATTCTTGCTGCCTGGCATTTTGTAGGGCGAGACCCAGGATGATGCTAGTTGGAAGGAGGACTTTCCGAACAAAGGGATCGCTAAGTGAAAGATGAAAAGAGCTTCTTCTCATCGGTCTCTCATGTTTAGCAACAATTGCTCCAGAGAGAAGAACGGCCAAATCTGCAACGAAGAGCGCTGTAATCCTTATTAGTAGCGATGATGTTTCAATAATGAACCAGAGAGAGATAGCCCAGAGCATGGCGGAGGGGATCGCTTTGATGTTGAGGTCCCAGACCATCTCAAGAGCGCGTCTCATATGCCCACTACCCTTTAACCGAGGAAGAGAGTTGCATATTGATTATGTAACGTTGCCCGAAGGCATAAATTGCAAGAATCGGCAGGGTGGATAGGACTACTAGAGCCATAATCGGAGGCCAGTCCGTTGAAAATTGCCCCTTAAATTGCAAAATCCCAAATGGAAGCGTCCAGTGATTGGGGCTCTGTAGAACAATGGAGGGCCAGAATAAATCATTCCATGTCCCCTGGAAGGTCAAGATCGCAACTGTCGCCAGGACGGGCATGGCATTTGGCAGCATCACTCGGGTGAAGGTCTGGAAGGGGCCGGCCCCGTCTATTTTTGCAGCATCCTCAAGATCTCGTGGGATCGAAAGGAAGAACTGACGTATGAGAAAGATATCCGCTGCGCCAATTGCCTTAACCAAGAAGATGGCTAAGTAGTTGGAGGGTTGATTACTTATTAGACCCATTTTGACCAGGAGTTGATAAATCGGAACAAGGCGCAATTGGTCAGGAATCATCATTGTTCCAAGGACTATATAAAAGAGAATGTCGCGCCCGGGAAATCGCAAGCGGGCAAAGGCGTAACCGGCAAGTGAAGCAAAAATGAGGTGCAAGATCACCACTACTGTTGCGATGAAGAGAGAGTTTGCAAAAAGCGAGGGGAAAGAGGGTTGAATCTTCGTAAAGACCGTGCCGTATGCCCTTACGGTGGCGCTCTGAGGGAGAATATTTGTTTGAAAAACTTCCTCTTGCGGTTTGAGTGAAGTGCTGAGTGACCATAAGAATGGAATAAAAGTGAAAGCCGAATAAGCGATCAATATAAAGTAGAAGAATTTTCTTTTAATATAAGCCATATCTAGTTCTCACCTCTCCAGGCACCAGAACCAAAGAGGTATCTCTGTAAGAGAGTTAAGCTAAAAATTATTACAAAAAGAATTACTCCGATCGCGCTTGCAAATCCAAATTCAAATTGCCTAAAAGAGGCGTTATAGATGTATAGAACCATCGTCATAAGTGAATAATCGGGACTTCCGTCAGCTCCGCCTGCCAGAATCGCTTGATCGTAGAGTTGGAGTGCGCCGATCATTCCTGAAGTCACTACAAAGAAATGAGCTGGCTTTAAAAGAGGCATGGTTATGTACCAAAAAACCTGTCTTCGAGTGGCTCCATCCATGATTCCAGCTTCTGTGAGGGAGCCATCGATACTCTGCAGATTCGCAAGGTAGAAAAGCATCATCGTTCCGCTGGTAGTCCACATATTAAGGCCGATAATGGAGAAGAGAGCTGTGCGTGAATCCGAGAGCCACGCCCCCTGATTGAAGAGATTCGGGACGTTTACACCAAAGAAGGAGAGCGCTCGATTGAAGAGCCCCTCAGGAGCAAGTAGGAATATGAATAGGGTGGTTATCGCAGCACTACTCGCTATTGAAGGAAAGTAGAATGCAGAGCGGAAGAACTTCGCTCCCTTAATTTTACCGTTCACTAATAAAGCCAGAAGAAGTCCAAGAGCGGTTTGGAGCGGGACAACTAAGGCGGCATAAGTAACAGAGTTTCGTATCGATTTTAAAAAGATCGGATCGTGTATCGCCTGTTTGTAATTCTTGATTCCAAGATACCCACGAGGGCCTAAAATTCCCCACCTGAAAGTGGAAATATAGATCGCATAGAAGAAGATTCCGACGCTAAGTACGAGGAAGAGTGCCATGGGAATCGAAACAAAAGACCACCCAACTAAAGCCTCACTTCGGTTCCGCTTACGCCTTAGTGCAGAGGGCGAGGATTGGCGAAGAAGCTCACTTGTACTCTTACTCAATCTTGCCTCCCACCTACGAATTGAAGAGTTGAAATTGGGTTGCACGGCCACCACAAGGATCGACCGTGCAACCCAATATATTCATAACTGAGCACTGCTCTCTAGTACCTTCGTTCCGAGAACGCAGATAGCCTCAGTTTTATAACTAAGGCTTCGGCCATGCAGCTTGAGCTGCTGAAAGAATCGTGGCAGCCGCTGTGGCCGGAACGAAATTCTTATTTTGAATTTGCGCCTTAGCTTTGTTATTAAATGCATCAATTACCTTCGACCACCCGACGATTGCTGGAGGGCTAAACGTATAGGGATCTTTAGCGACTTGAGCATTGACGTCATATCCCAAAGGAGTGGGCACGTCTGAACGCGAGGGAATTGCAACGCCCTGCGAGGTCCAAATCGTCATTCCGCGACTACCGGTCATGTACTGAATAAAGGTCCATGCATCAGCTTTATTAGCAGAATCTTTTCCGATGGAATACGCAGCAGTGAAGGCCAATGATCCGGCATGCACTGCGGAGGGAAGAGGAGCCTTTATCATCGCTTTAAATACGGATGGGAAAGAGTCCTTTAGGAAAGGATCGATCCAAGCCCCTTCCATTGTGTAAGCGCACTTTGCCTTACCAAATGCTTCCCCTGCCCAACCGGCGGATAATTGCGCTGGAGTGCGGAAAGCACCTGACTTGTAATTATTCATAATCCAGTTCATGGCTGTTTTTGTCTGAGTGGATTGCAGGAGAGATTTCGTCCAAGAGGCATTGCTAATTCCGCCTCCAAATGAGACGAAGAATGCACCGAGACGATTGAGATCGGCATCGACACACAATGGCGTGATCTTCTTTGCGAGAAGTAATTTCGCCTGGGCATCAAACTCCTTGATCGTCTTTGGCAGAGCCTTGATCTTTGCCTTGGCCATTAGAGTCTTATTGCCCTCGAGAACCAATGGGTTTGCGTCCTTTGGTAGACCATAGATCGCGCTTCCAGATTGAAAGGGTTTCAAATAGCTCTTATTAAATGAACTCAAATTAAAATTAGACGAGGCTATAGATGACGAGAGGTCATAGAGCACGCCTTGATTAATCCAATCTTGAGCAACACCCCAGTCAAGGTAAAAAACATCTGGTGGAGTCTTGGCGGCAAATTTCGCTGCCATTTGGGCGCTGTGATCCGAATCAACAATCAGGTCCACTTTAATTAAGGGGTAGCGAATCTGGAAAGTTGCAATGGCATCGGCAAGTGCGGCTGTTTCGGCGGGAGAAGAGCCCCATGTGGCAAGGGTGATCGTGTTTACCGTCTCTGCTGCTTGTGCAATTGGTGCAAGGGGCGAAAGCAGCATCGCTGCCGCCAGACCGACCCCGAGTGTCAATCTTTTTCTGAACATGGTCCTCCTAGAGATTTACCGGTTCAAAATTTGAACGTTCCAAAAACGTAGAGGAATAGCTCCCAGAAGGAAATAGCCCAAGGCCATATCTTTATAACGAATGTATAACGTTTCTCGTAGGGAGTCCTCTCCCTCAACCCTCTCGCCTGGGACTTGATCCTGCCAGCAATCATTGGCTACCGTGAAGTTATAGTGGCTCGAACTCCAGTGTCGATTCGATGAGGGGAAAATAGATGCAATACGCATATCTCGGTAATTCGGGTCTGAAGGTCAGCCGAATCGCCCTCGGATGTATGAGTTTTGGGGATACCTCCAAAGGTTTCAATGAGTGGGCGTTGAACGATGAGCAGGCTGAGCCCATTTTTCGCCAGGCCTTAGAGCTGGGAATCACCTTCTGGGATACCGCCAACATCTACGGGATAGGAACATCCGAGGAAATTGTGGGGCGAGCCATCAAAAAGTACTCCACGCGAGAAAAAATTGTTCTTGCCACCAAAGTGAATTTCAAAATGCATGACGGGCCGGGCGGTGAAGGTCTCTCTCGAAAAGCCATTATGGAGCAAATCGATGCTTCTCTCCAGCGATTGGGTACCGACTATGTAGATCTGTATCAGATTCATCGCTTTGACCCGAATACTCCGGTGGAAGAAACAATGGAGGCGTTGCACGATGTGATCAAAGCTGGGAAGGCGAGATATATCGGTGCATCCTCGATGTGGTCCTGGCAATTCTCCAAGATGCAATATTCGGCAGATCTTCATGGATGGACGAGATTTGTTTCTATGCAGAATCAGTACAACCTCATCCAACGCGAAGAGGAGCGCGAGATGTTCCCGCTCCTTAAGGACCTAGGCATCGGAAGCATCCCGTGGAGTCCGCTTGCAAAAGGCCGCCTTGCCCGACCTTTCGGCACGCACACGCATCGCTTCGACCATGACCCGGTCGCGGAGCGGAACTATGGTGATGGAGATCAATCCATCATCGATGTCGCTTGGGTCTTGAAGAATCCAATTGTTACTTCACCTATAGTCGGGCCAACCAAGGCACATCACCTTGCTGACGCTGTAGCAGCACTTGATATTTCGCTAACTCCAGAGGAAATTGAAAACTTAGAAGGAAGTTACACGCCCCGCCAGCCAAGTGGATATATGTAAGCCTGTTCAATAGTTTCTGCGCCCGAAGGGATCTGAGTCCCTAACCTTCTGATCCGAAACTAAATCTGAGGGTCCAGATCTGGAAACTTTTCCCAGGCAACAAGTTCCGCGATGTCATCGGCGCACTCAAGAATCGTTTCGCGGTTAGCCTTCAGAAAGTCCAATTTCGTACCCGTTGTTGAAGGATACCCCAAAGCATTTCGTCCTGATTGGTTCAGCTGGTATCTGTAAGAAAGGATAGAGTTGTTTGCTGGAAGTGACATTCTGAACGTGGAACCCTATGACTTGAAAACAGAACGTCTAGAGACTCCAACTAAAACGGAGAGACGGCTTCAAGTCCCATCAATGGCACATCACCAGAAAAGTTCGTTGTATGGGGCCATTCTTGATGCCTATAGCAAGGTGAACATCGTAGTTTCTTGAAGCTTTGGGCCTGATTACGACGGCGTGCCTCCGAAGGGATAAAACTATTAGTTGGGAAATACGGAAGAAATGAATACGAGCCCGAACCTTTATAGATCAAAGGTCTGGGCTCGTCAATGCAGATTCTATAGAATTGTCGTTATCTATTCGTGATCGAGATGCACGTAGGCCACCGCCTCAATTGCTTTGGGATTCTTTGACTTGAGGTACACCAATGCGGCAATTCCCATAACCATCCAGCCGGCCATAAAGTAAGCAGAATAGGAGAGGGGGGCCGCAAGTGGCACTATGAACTTCAGTCCAGGTATTCCAGTAAATCCGGCGGCGCTGAAGAAACCGGGAATCAAGAATAAGACGCCAACCATTGGAATAAGGATGTGTATAACTGGGTGGCGCTCATCTCTACGATGTTTAGCAAAGTAGCCGATGCATGCGAAGTTCGACACGATGTAAACAAGGACAACGATAATAACCAGTCCTGTCGCAACCACTCCAAAGGCAAGCTGCGGGGTGTATTTGAAGCCAAGTCCCAAGCCAATGATTAATCCGAGGATTAATTGGAGGACAATGGCGTTGCGGGGAGATTTGAACTTTGGATCTAGTTGAGCTAGAGAGCGTGGGAAGGCACCTACCCGACCGAAAGCAAATGCGGTTCGAGTGAATACGTTTGCACCTGCGTTGGCGTTTGCCAGAGTCGAGTTAATAATTGCAAAGAGAACAAGTAACCAGAAGAGTGTGGAGATACTCTTCGCGAGTCCATCCCACGGTACTCCGTTATTGTAACTTGCAAAGGATTTAAATTTATCTGGCCCAAATGAAACGGTTGCTGCATAAGTTGTGAAGGCGTAAAGAACGCCAATAGAAATTGTTGCGATCATTATTGCGCGAGGAACATTTCGACGGGGATTTTCAGCTTCTTCTGCCAAAGGCGCCGCTGCTTCAAAACCAGAAAAAGCCAAGAGGGTAAAAACAGATCCAGCGATCACGCCTGACCAGCCTGAGAATCCAGGGGCATTCGCATGTGAAGTCGTAAAGACAGAAAGCGTATTTGCGCTGCCGGCCTTTATTACAAGTACAACTGCTACAAGGGTAAAAACTGTAATTTCAATGAAACCTAACCAGGTGCCGACCTTGGCAGAGGTACGGATACCGCGCCAAACAAGTCCGCACACTAGCAAGGTTCCAAGGGTGGTAAATATCCACCAAGCGCCTATCGGGAATGATTTCTGCTCAGAGTTCCATTCACCCGCAACGGTATAACCGAGTTGCAACATAACAAGCGGCATTCCAATAAAGGCAACTATTACTGCAAGGGGTAGTGCGCCTCCAGCCAGTGGCGATCCAAAAGGAATTGATGCGGCTATTGCTGCTCCAGGAGCCATAGAACAGATTGATTGAAATACAACTTCACGCAATCCAATCGCGTTGCGCTCCAAACGAGGTACAGGGTTAGAAGTGCTCAACTTTCTCTCCTTCTTCTGATTTACCTTCATCAATTGGATATTGACATAGAAGAAAGTGTGGCACTTACGCTTGCATATTTTGTGTTACGCAACGGTAGTAATTTTATAGGGCGGTTTCTTGAGTTCGTTCAGAGGCGAAGCTCTTTCGCCTTATCCCGAAAGCTGGCGTGAATTCCGGAATAGGCTTGAACTTCTGGTACCAGATTTTTAGCAGCCTTGATCACCACGCTGAAGTTTGCATCGACTACGTTGGCGATTGGCGCCTTCGTAATCTGAGAAAGCAGCTGATATGAGTCCATTTGGTGAAGTTTGTACAGTTCTTGAAACCATCTAACTAACTCGAGCTGCCCGATTCGCCAAGAATCCTCCATTGGGCGCGAAGATCCAACCGCCATGTAGAAATCGTCATTTTCAATCCGAGGCCAGGTAGGTGCACCACCCTTAGTCAGGTCGACAATAATGATCGAATTCATGGCACCTTCAACCGCAGTTCCACACGCCTCGCCCTCACCTTGACGGTAATGTCCATCGCCAATGGAAAAGAGTGCGCCTTCTACGTTGACGCCTAAGTAGATTGTTGATCCAGGTCTCACTTCTGGAGAATCCATATTGCCGCCAAAACGTTCGGGCACAAGGCTGGAGCGAACCTCTCCACCTGATGGAGCGAGGCCGATAGTGCCGAGCATGCATTCAATGGGAAGGTCGACTGAGAAATCCCCGAACCGAGATTGAAACCCAACAGTATTTTTCGCTGTATCCACGTCATAGACCCAGGTCGTGTCAGGTAGCGGATCTTGAAGAGTGGCAGTTCGATCCGTACTAGTAAGCCCACCAAAAAACGGAATTGTGCTGGATACTCCATAAGTTCTCGCGGGTTTCAAATCAACAATGTGGATCGCCAATGTGTCGCCAGGCTCCGCGCCTTCAATGAAGAAAGGACCAGTTTGCGGATTTACATGATGAAGATCGACCTTCTCAGATGCCAAATCATTTATGGATTTAATCGTATTATTGAATGCGTCCTCTGACCAAAGTTTAAGAATAGTGCCAGGTTTAATCCGCATGGCTGGCCTTGACCCACCAAAGGTGTAGACGAGTTGGTCGAAAGTCGGTCTAAATTCTATGATCTCCATAAATAAATCCTAGTGCGCCCGAAGGGATTTGAACCTTTAGTTTTTGAGCTAGAAGAAGAATTTCAAATTAGTTTAAGCAATGAAAGTTAACCTGGAAAGTCCTTTTGGCAGATCAGATTGGCCTAGCGGAATATCCATTCTCAAGTTCAGCGACTGATCCCATGGCTAATGCAACAAGTGCTGCATCTCGCGGGCTTTCATCTAGCTCAACCATTCCGCCAGGAACTTTCCAGTTCTTTTTGTAGGTTGGTTCGACTAGAAGTATTCGATTTTGCTTGTCGACGAAGACCAACCCTGAACCCATCCTTTTCCGTGGCAGATTTCGGAAATACTCACTGCCTGCGATCTCCTCGAGAGATTCACTTATTAATCGGAGTAGTGCTCTCTGATTTCAGCAAGTGACTTGTCGAAGAGTTCTAATCCCAATTTGGCATCGGCTTCAGAAATGTTTATCGGTGGGGTGAGGTGTAGTCGATTGAAATTGGGGAATGGCATGAGGCCATTCTTTCTGCACGCAGCAATCAATTCATTCATCTCGGGACTGGAACTGCCATAGGGAGCCATCGGCTCACGTGTTTTCCGGTTTTTGACGATATCCATTCCCCAGAAAACTCCGACTCCGCGGACATCTCCAATGACCTTGTGCTTCTTGGCTAATTCACGGAGGCCGGGACCAAGAATCGCCTCCCCAATATGTGTTGCATTCTCGTTCATCTTCTCGTCTTTCATGGCGTCGATAGTGGCCACGGCGGTTGCGCAGGCAAGTGGATGCCCTGAATAGGTAAGACCGCCGGGGAAGACGCGTTCATCAAAGGTCTTCACGATCTTCTCAGGAATCACAACGCCACCGAGCGGGATGTAGCCAGAGGTGATGCCCTTGGCGAAAGTAATGAGATCTGGCGTTGCTGTGGAGTGCTGGAAGGCAAACCATTTACCTGTTCGACCAAAGCCAGCCATGACTTCATCGGCGATCCAGAGAATCTCGTACTTGTCGCACAATGCCCGAACGCCGTCTAAGTAACCCGCGGGCGGTACAAGTACTCCGGCAGTACCAGGGACACTCTCCAGAAGAACCGCCGCAATTGTTTTTGGTCCCTCAAAGATAATTGTCTGCTCGAGGTGTTCAAGGGCGCGTTGGCATTCCTCTGCCTCATTGGTCGCCCAAAAGGATGAGCGGTAGAGGTATGGACCCCAGAAGTGAACGTGTCCATGGGCAAATTCATTGGGAAACCTCCGTGGATCTCCCGTTGCATTAATCGCAGAGCCGGTGTTGCCATGGTAGGAACGGTAGGTTGAAAGAATTTTATGTTTATGCGTGTGAATGCGCGCCATGCGGATTGCATTCTCCACTGCGTCAGCGCCCGCGTTTGTGAAGAAGACTTTCTGAAAGGCAGGTCCTGCAACTTCAACAATTCGTTTGGCTGCTTCGTTCCGTGCAACGTTGGCATGTTGGGGGGCGATGGTTGCCAGTACGGCGGCCTGCTCTTGAATTGCCTTGATTACTTTTGGATGTTGATGACCGATGTTGGTAAAGACAAGTTGGCAGGAAAAATCTAAATATTTCTTCCCCGAGTAATCCCAGAAATAAGACCCTTCCGCACCTGCAACAGGTATCGGTGAAATTTGTCCTTGGGCAGACCATGAGTGGAAGACGTGAGCATGGTCGGTGGCAGAAACTTCTGCACCTTTATCGGGATCAATAGTTGGCGAGTTCATTATCATTCCTTTTCTTTTCGCACTAGCGCCACTATAACGCTCTCCAGTAATCTGCGTGCATGACTCATGTAACTCATTGGATTAATGGCGCAATTTCGGATGAAGATTCAGGTCGCCACGGCGAAATTTACAACCCTGCAACCGGGCTTGTTACGGGGACTGTCGCCTTTGCAGACCCAGCCACAATTGATTACGCAGTCGAAGTAGCCAAGAAAGCATTCGATAATTGGCGACATTCGTCGTTGACTAAGCGGGTACAAGTTCTCTTTGCCTTCCGTGAGTTGGTAAACACTCACAAGGAGGAAATTGCGGCACTTATCACTGCACAACATGGAAAAGTCTTAAGCGATGCGTCAGGCGAAGTTACTCGCGGGCTGGAAGTCATTGAATTTGCATGTGGTATCCCGCACTTGCTCAAGGGTGGCTTCTCTGAAGAGGTCTCATCTGGTGTAGATGTCTATTCAATCCGGCAACCGCTGGGCCCTGTTGCAATAATCTCGCCATTCAATTTTCCTGCGATGGTGCCAATGTGGTTCTTCCCAATAGCAATTGCCTGTGGAAATAGCGTCATCCTCAAACCATCTGAGAAGGATCCAAGTGCCTCCATGTATATGGCAAATCTTTTGAAAGAAGCTGGGCTTCCTGATGGTGTCTTCAACGTTGTGCACGGAGATAAGGAGGCGGTAGATGCGCTACTTACGCATCCCGGTATTAAATCAATTTCATTTGTCGGATCAACTCCAATTGCAAAATACGTTTATGAAACTGGAACAAAATCTGGCAAGCGAGTCCAAGCTCTCGGCGGCGCGAAAAATCACATGGTAGTTCTGCCAGATGCAGATCTGGATCTGGCGGCGGATGCGGCGATCAATGCGGGTTTCGGGTCAGCGGGAGAGCGTTGCATGGCCATATCTGCTCTTGTTGTTGTTGAACCGGTGGCTGATGAATTGATCGCAAAAATCAAAGAGCGAATGGCCAATATTAAAACGGGCAATGGCGCAATGGGCGCTGACATGGGCCCACTCGTAACGCTTGCACACCGAGAGAAAGTTGCGGCCTACGTTGCGGCGGGCGAGAAAGAAGGTGCAACTCTCGTTGTCGATGGCCGCGATATTAATATCGAAGGTGGCGGTTTCTGGCTCGGACCAACACTCTTCGACAATGTCACTCCAGAGATGTCCATATATAGGGATGAGATTTTTGGACCCGTCTTAAGTGTGATTCGAGTGAAGAGTTATGACGAGGCACTCTCACTTGTGAATAACCACCCGTATGGAAACGGCACCGCAATCTTTACCAACGACGGGGGAGCAGCTCGTCGTTATCAGAATGAAGTTGAAGTAGGAATGGTGGGAATCAACGTTCCCATACCGGTTCCTATGTCCTACTACTCATTTGGCGGATGGAAGAGCTCACTCTTTGGTGATTCACATGCATACGGAGCCGAAGGCATTCAATTCTTCACTCGCGGAAAAGTTGTGACGAGTCGCTGGTTAGATCCAAGCCATGGTGGAATTAATTTAGGGTTCCCTCAGAACACTTGATTACTCTCGCTCAATAAAGACCCGATTTAAGGGTTATATGCGCTAGATGCTATTCTTTCCACCGCTCTATTGATGTTCATTAAGGGCATAAATCGAGTGGAGTTGAGGGTCAATGGTTAATGCATCTACCGCGCATTTGGCAGGTTTGCCAGTGAAGAAGCGCGAAAATCTACGGAACGTCGCGATCATTGCCCACGTTGACCATGGCAAGACCACGCTCGTTGACGCCATGCTCTGGCAATCTGGCGCATTCGCGGCCTACAAGGAGCAGTCCGAAGGCCAGGATCGGATGATGGATTCGATGGACCTTGAGCGCGAAAAGGGCATCACCATCCTTGCCAAGAACACGGCAGTTCACCGCGGAGAGAATATTGTCAACATTATCGATACTCCCGGCCACGCCGATTTTGGTGGCGAAGTAGAACGTGGACTTGAAATGGTGGACGGCGTCCTTCTTCTCGTTGACGCTTCGGAGGGACCACTTCCTCAGACACGGTTCGTGCTCCGCAAAGCGCTTGAGAAGAATTTGCCAGTAATCCTTGTGATCAACAAAGTCGACCGTCCTGACTCCCGTATCGCCGAAGTTGTCGATGAGGCCTATGAATTATTTCTAGATCTCGATGCAAACGAGAAGCAGATCGAGTTCCCCATTGTTTACGCATCCGCCAAAGCAGGCCGTGCATCTCTTACACGGACCGCCGATGGCGGCATGCCGGAGGAGACAAATCTTGATGTTCTCTTCGACACCATCTTCTCTGCAATCCCTGCTCCTGAATATCATGAGGGTGCACCGTTGCAGGCGCACGTCACCAACCTCGACTCATCTCCCTACCTTGGCCGCCTTGCCCTCTGTCGCGTTCGCGAGGGTGTCATCAAAAAGGGCCAGATGGTCACATGGATTAAGACCGACGGAACGATGGAGAAAGTCAAGGTTTCCGAGCTCCTTCTCACCGAAGCGCTCGAACGTGTTCCTGCATTAGAGGCAGGTCCTGGAGACATCATCGCTGTTGCGGGTTTTGAGACAATCACATTAGGCGAGACTCTTGCCGATCCAGAGAATCCCGTGGCACTTCCACTTATTACTGTTGATGAGCCAAGTATCTCGATGACTATTGGCATCAATACATCACCGCTGGCTGGACAGAGCGGAACGAAGTTGACGGCGCGACTAGTGAAGAGCCGCCTTGATGCAGAGTTGATTGGAAATGTTTCGCTCCGCGTTCTTACTACCGAACGTCCTGATACCTGGGAAGTACAAGGTCGTGGAGAACTTCAGCTTGCCGTTCTTGTTGAAATCATGAAACGCGAGGGCTTCGAACTTACCGTTGGAAAGCCACAAGTGGTTACAAAAATGGTGGATGGAAAGATGCACGAGCCCATGGAGCACCTCACCATTGATGCACCTGAAGATTACCTCGGTGTTATCACTCAATTGATGGCACTCCGCAAGGCCCGCATGGAGCAGATGGTCAACCATGGCACTGGATGGATCCGCCTTGACTACCGCGTTCCCTCCCGTGGATTGATTGGTTTCCGCACCGAATTCCTCACCGAAACCCGTGGAACCGGACTTCTCCACCACGTCTTTGACGGATACGAAGCCTGGCATGGCGAACTCCGGACTCGACCTACGGGATCGCTCGTTTCGGATCGTCGTGGTTTCGTGACCAGTTATGCGATGTATGCAATTCAAGATCGCGGAAGTATCTTCGTGGAGCCAGGAGCCGAAGTGTATGAGGGCATGGTTATTGGCGAGAATTCGCGCTCTGAGGATATGGATGTCAATGCGGTTCGGGAGAAGAAGCTCACCAATATGCGTTCTTCCGGTACTGATGAGGCCGAACGCCTGATTCCACCGAAGCGCCTGAACATGGAGGGCGCACTCGAATTCTGTCGCGAAGATGAGTGCATTGAAGTTACCCCTGCAATGGTCCGCATCCGCAAAGTCATTCTCAATGCCGACGAGCGGGCCCGTCTGACAGCACGCGCCAAGCGGGCCAACCAGGAGTAATTGCAGGCTTATGTCATGGCTCTCATGTTAAATGGGTGCTGTGTCCAAGGATCGAGCGCCTAAGGAAAAAGCGGCAGTAGTGGGCGCACTCAAGCGACGACCCTTAGAGCAGGTAAGTCACGAGTTCACCGAAGATCAGAAGCGGGTCATTTCCCACCGTAATTCACCGCTCGTCGTTTTAGGTGGACCCGGAACCGGGAAAACAACTCTTCTTATTGAATCCGCACTCGCACGGATTAATGAGGGGCAAGATCCCAATTCAATTCTGATGCTGACCTATGACCGTGAGAGAGCGTCAGAACTCCGTGATGCTGTTGCACTCCGCACTACCTCCATCATGCACGAACCGATCGCCAGGACTTTTCACTCCTTGGCATTCTCCATCCTTAAAATGAAGGCTCATCCTGATGCGTCAGATCCAATTCTTATGTCAGGCGCCGAGCAGGAATTTTTCATTCGTGAATTGATCGATGGTGATATCGCAAGTGGGAAAAATTATTGGCCGAGCGATCTTGATAAGGCACTTTCAACAAATGGTTTTGCCCGCGAACTCCGTGATCTGATTTTGCGCGCCTCCGAACGCAATCTCTCACCCGACCAACTCCGCGCTCTGGGCAGAGAGAGTGGAGAGAAATACTGGGAGGCCGCATCTGTATTCTGGAAGCAGTACCTCGACATCTTGGATCTTCAGGCCGATTCCGCCGCGGATGCCAAACGACGGATCGATCCCAGCCAGATTGTTGCAGAGGCATATCGCCACCTCAAGGCCAATTCCGTTCTTGCAACCGACCTTCGTTCTCGCTTTCTCACAATCCTTGTAGATGAATTTCAAGAGAGCGACCCTGCCCAAAGAGCACTTCTTCGAGAACTTGCCAGTCGCGACATAGTGATCTGTGCCGACGGAGATAGCGCCGTCGGGAGATTTAGGGGCGCAGACCCAGATCAATTGGCTGTCGAGTTGGATTTCTATCAATCATCTGGCGAGAGGATTCTTCTTCACCACGAATTCCGAAGTTCATCCAATGTATTTAAGGTAGGCGAGCACGTGGCCTCAGCATTCACGGGTAGTGCTCCACAACGGATCCGTATCTGCACGAGTCCGAATAGGAGTGAGGAAGAGGCAGGAGTTCTCCTCGGACGGTTCCGCTCGCAGAGCGAGGAGGCTCAGTACATTGCCTACCAATTCCGCTATGCGCATCTGATTGAGAAGAAACCATGGAGTGAAATGGCCGTCATTCTCCGTGCCCCAGGCGTGCAGGCCGCGGCGCTGCGCCGTGCATTCTCTCAATCGGGAATTCCCGTGGCATCGCAAGTCGAATCACTCTCACATAATCCGACGATTTCGCCATTCCTGCTTCTTGCGCAGATCGCCCTCAACGATGCGCCGCTCAACCTGGAGAACTGCGAACGGCTACTTCTGTCGGAGTTTGGAGGTGCCGACTCCGTATCTCTGAGGAGAGTTCGAAGAGCGCTTCTGGGGGCGCGGTCGGATGAGGATCAGCGAACGGGTGCACAATTACTGATTGATGCCGTTGAAGACGGTGATAATGCAATTGAGGGGGCGCAATCCCTGCAGCGAATTCACGATCTCCTTTCGCGCGCACGGAAAGTACTCCGACGCCAGGGTGCGCAGGGCGAGGATCTCCTCTGGGAAATTTGGAGCAATGCATTAACAAGTGACGGCTCTAAATTGAGCGAGAGTTGGCGAAGGCAGGCACTTCGGGGTGGAGCACGGGGAGCCGCCGCTGATCGCGATTTGGACGCGATGATGCAACTCTTTGAATCCGCAAGAAGATTTGCAGAACGGTTCCCGCATTCAAAGGCGGATAGTTTTATCCGGCAGATTAGCCAGGAAAGTATTTTGGGGGATGTCATCACCGCACAGGGGCAACGACCAGATGTTGTCGAGATTCTCACCGTTCACTCTGCGAAAGGCCGCGAATGGGAGGTTGTTGCGGTTGCGGGATTGCAAGAAGGGACGTGGCCAAACCTTCGCCAACGCGGATCGCTCCTGGGTAGTGAGCGTCTGGTAGAAGTAATGAGGCATGGGGTTCTGGCACGGAAGGAGTTGGACGCCCTCGCGGCTAGTGGACTTGCTGAGGATGAGAGGAGACTTTTCTATGTCGCAACAACGCGCGCAAAATCCCGACTTATTATTACCGCGGTTTCCAAGGAAGATGATGAGCCATCGACTTTTTTTGAGGAGAGTGAACTTCTCGTCAATACTGCTGCTGATGCAACTGATGAAAAGAGAGGCAGAGCGCTAACCCAAGTGCCTCGACCGATCACTCCGGCAGCATTGGTGGCGACACTTCGCCGCGAACTGATGGCCAATAGTCCGACGGCGGGATCTCTGCTCAAACGTCTATCGGATGAAGGTTTATCTGAGGCAAATATAGATACATGGGCAGGAGTTCTGCCGATCAGTAGCGATGATCCAATTGTTCCTGCAGGAAATCTAGTCTCCGTCTCGCCCAGTAGCGCTGAGGGATTTACCGAGTGCGGACTCAAATGGTTTCTCGAACGTAGTGGCGGCAGTAATGGTGATAGTACGGCCCAAGTGCTCGGTTCGGCGATTCACGCATTTGCCGCACTGATGGAGCAAGATCCTTCACTTACCGAGGAGGAACTTTGCAGAGCAGCACCCGAGTCGCAAGAGTGCAGGTGCAGAGTTGGTTTACCTGGGCTCCAAGAGCAAAGAGGCCTCAGTTCGTCGGCAGCCGTCTGTCGATGCGGGAGAGATCAGAAATGAAATTCAAGTTATTGCAGAAGGAATGGGCGGAAGTATTTTTACTGCGACCCTTAACGAACGCTGTGGCGGTTGCCAGGTTCGAAATGCCTGTCCGATCCAGAGTGAGGGCCGGACGGTGATCGGATGAGTCAGAAAATTCGTTACTCTCCCGAGCAGATCGCAGAGCGCCTGCGATCTATCGACAACAAGATGCGTATGCCATCGAGCGAACAGTCCGCGATAATTCGCGCGCCACTCGAACCAGCAGTTGTCATCGCTGGCGCTGGATCCGGCAAGACAGAGACGATGAGCGCTCGCGTTCTCTTCTTGATTGCCAACGGATTGGCAAAACCGGATGAGATTTTGGGTCTTACCTTCACCCGAAAAGCTGCGGGGGAGCTCGGAGTTCGTATCCGCAGAAGGCTAAGGCAGCTACGTGATCCAAAACTTGGAATGGATATTCCACGCGGAGAGCCCGTGATCATGACCTACCACTCTTATGCAGGCCGTCTTCTCAACGAGCATGCGATCCGCTACGGAATCGACGCGAGTTCCGATCCAATCGGAGAGGCGGCGATATGGCAGATGGCCGCCAGAATTGTGAGCAATTGGCCCGATGAGGATTTCAGCTCCGAAAGTGCCTTAAGTACGGTTATTTATGACGTTATAGGACTCTCACGGATGATTCTTGAGCATATGACATCTCCGGATGAGATCAGGAAAGTATCTGGAGATTTGTTGGCCCAACTTGAAGGACTAGGGACAAAATCGAACGATACGGTTCGCACGGTTCAGAAAGTCCTTCAGCAGCGAATTTCAATTCTTCCCATGGTCGAAGAACTCATATCGACTCGTCAGAAGAATGGCGAACTCTCCTTTGATGATCAAATGTCACTCGCCGCTCGCATCGCGATGGAGATTCCAGAGGTCGTTGAGATAGAACGAGCTAAATACAGAGTTGTATTACTTGATGAGTATCAAGACACTTCTCAATCTCAAGTTCGGATGCTCTCCTCTTTATTCGGAGATGGACACGCGGTGATGGCAGTTGGCGATCCCTGCCAGGCAATCTACACATGGCGGGGTGCCTCTGCCGGAACCATTGGTGCCTTTGCGAAAAATTTCCCCAATAAGTCCACTAAGAGTGGAGCAGAGAGTTCGCTTCATTTCTCACTTCCGATCACTTATAGAAATGACGAAATTATTCTTCAACTTGCAAACACCGTCTCCGAGCAGATTCGTGAGGGAAGCCCTGTTGAGGTCCTTCCACTAGCAGCAAGACCTGGAGCTGGAGCCGGAGAGTTGGCCTGTGGAATTTTTGAAACCATAGAGGGAGAGGCAAAGGGAATCGCCGAGTATTTCTCTAACCTCTGGTCTGACCCCGAACGTATGAGCAAGGATGAGAAGGATCGAACATCCTTCGCCGTTCTTGTACGGAAGCGCTCGCAAATTGCAGAAATTGAATTAGCGCTCCGCTCTGAGGATATTCCAGTCGAAGTCCTGGGCGTTGGCGGTCTCGTAAATGTCGCTGAAGTGGCAGATGTAATCTCGCTCCTGCATGTCATTACCAATCCAGATGCAGGTGCATGGCTGATGCGTCACCTCACTGGGCCTCGTCTCAACTTAGGCGCCTCGGACATTGCCGCCCTCGGGCGATTCTCTCGCTCACGATCGCAGGTGCAGAGAACAACATCCAAGGCTCTCGTCGCCAAGATCGTTCAGGGAAATCCCCTCCGCGAAGAGGCAGATGACCAGTTCTCTGGAAGTCTCATCGACGCGGTAGATGAAATAGCAAAGGCCAACGCTGATAATTTCACCAGAGAGGGTCTCTTGCGTCTCACGCATTTTGCGGCAGATCTTAGCCGCCTCCGATCTCGCGCTGGTGGACCGATGACCGATCTAGTCTGCGAAATAGAGAGTTACCTCAACCTCGATGTAGAGGTGATGCTCCGTGACGGAACCGAGAATGGACGTCGACACCTCGACCGCTTTATGGATGAAGTTGCGAAGTTCTCTCGAAGTGGAGGAACAATCTCCGACTTCCTCGTATGGCTAGATGTGGCATCTTCAGAAGAAGGCGGGTTGAAATCCGGCACTCCCGAAGTTCGCCGAGACGTTGTTCAGATTTTGACGATACATACTGCAAAGGGTGCTGAATGGGATGTCGTGTCCGTGCCTGGATTGGCAAAGGGGAATTTTCCTGCCAATGGACAGAAAAGGGATAACTGGCTTACTAATGAGGAGCACATTCCATTCTCGCTTCGGGGTGACAACCACGAACTGCCGACTTTTGATATTTCTCAGTGCACGACAAATACGGAAGCAAAGAAAGTATTTGACGCATTTGCACTCGAGTGCAATCAACTCAGGCACGATGAGGAAATTAGATTGGGATATGTCGCGATCACGCGGGCGCGGACACATTTAATCTGTACGACCTCACGGTGGAGAGATGGAGTAAATCCAGTTGAACCAAGTGAGATCTACGATCTCGTTGCTCAGACTGCTCAGGTTTATGGCGGAGTGATTCTCGCGGATGCCCCAACTCCTCAAGTTGATGACCAAAAGCCAGCCTCTGAGAATCCACAGTCCGCTCTCTGGCCTCGCGACCCATTGGGTGAGCGTCGTGCATCATTTGATGCGGCAATAGAGTTAGCTCGCAGAAGCCCCGCGCACTCTCTTGGTACTGAAGTGGTCGAGGATGGAGAGTTAGCCGATAGCGAAACCATTAAGTCATGGATTCGCGATTCCCAGGCCCTCATCAATGAATTACATGAGAGCAAAGAGCGAGCAGATGTTCTTCTTCCTCCGAGGCTCTCTGTTTCTACGCTCGTCGCTCTACGCGAGAATCCGGAGGAATTGGCTCTCGCGATAAGAAGACCGATGCCCCGTCCGCAGGACGAATTTTCGCGTCGGGGCACTGTTTTTCACCTCTGGGTCGAGAAGTATTTTGGCCAGGGCACACTCTTCGATGATGAAGACTTAGATCCAATTGATCCTCTCGAATCGGACCAGACCCTTGAAGGACTGAAGAATAAATGGCTCTTCAGTGAATGGGGGGATCGCCGGCCCTACGCAGTTGAAGTTCCATTTGAAAGCGTCCTGGCCGGAGTCCTTCTACGCGGTCGTATCGACGCTGTGTATAAGGATGGTGCCCGATATGAAGTGGTGGATTGGAAGACAGGATCAAAACGGTTAGGTGAATCTGCCACTATCCAGTTGGCGATGTATCGGTTGGCCTGGGCAAAATTGCAGAATATAGACCCCTCCCTTGTCAGCGCTGCCTTTCACTACGTTCCAACTGGCGTGACGGATCGACGTGCTGATTTACTGGATGAAGCTGGACTGATTGCTCTTCTAGACGAGCACTGACTGAAACTACTCGTCGAGATCGACCGATAAAGGTAAATGGTCACTGACCCCAGTTTGTATTGAAGGCACATGGACGACATCTTCTGGCGAAATCTTCTGTGAAAGAAAGTAATCAATTTGAACTTTCGGATGCCACGTCGGGAAGGTACGTTCTTTAACGAGCGAGTTCCAGGCAAGACCACGCACGGGAAGTGAAATTGGCAGATTGAGATCGCCCATAATTACGATTTTTGATTTGTCAGTGACCGGCAACCCTTTCGCCCATCGCTTAATCGTCAAAAGCTGAAAATAATTGAATACCGGGACGAAGGAGAGATGAGTGTTAATAATGAGCCAGCCATTCTCAAGTTCAGCGGCAAGTGCAGTTCGAGGGTGATCGCGTACATATACCTTTTTCAGCTCGCCATCTCTCGGCAGAGTCATGAGAATTCCGATTGGGGCTGTGGGCAGCTCTAAACGATGCCAGGAGCGAACCGGAAATTTTGAGATAAGTCCGATGCCATACCCGGGCAGACCAACCTCACTCTTATTGGTAAGAACCCGCGGATCGGATGCCTCAGTGCCACGCCAATTCTTATCAGGTGAGCCGATGACTGAGGGGGCAAAAGCCCAATGCTCGGCGCCCAACATAGAGGCAATCTCCGCAACTTGGTTCTGGCCACCTGATCTCTCAAGGTGATAATCCACCTCTTGGACTCCCAAGAGGTCGGGATCGAGGGTCCGCACCGCGCTTTTCAGCAGATCGGCAGGCGCAGAATCCGATCCTTTGGATTTCCCACCTTCGGGCATGAGCGGGGTTGGTAGGCCGTGGAGAAGATTCCACGAGGTGAGGCGCATAGGGCCATGCTAGTAGTGTCGCCCATCATGAGTGCGCCAGAGAGTAGAGAGCAAGCTGAAAAGCCAAGAGGGCTACATAGCCTGGTGCTTGCTCGAAGCACGATAGATCGGGCCGGTGAAGTACGAGCCGATTCCGCGAGATTGGAAGCGCTCTGGAGAGAAGGCAAGATTCTCCTTCTAGTAAAAGATCGCTTTCACTCCTCCGATACCTCTCTGGTTTTTCATGACGTCTCCGCTATTTCTGACTCTATCTCTGACTCTGGTTCTGATACTGAAAGGAGTTCCTCGGGCGAGAGGTACTTCCTAGGAATTGATAGTGAGTCGGGTCGAGGCTATTTTGTCTGGTATACCGATGAAGAAATTGTTGCGCAGGAGAATCTTCGGACTCTTCGCCAGATTGGTGCAACCCTCTCCGATGAAGAAGCAGGTCTAGC
>JACPZY010000107.1 GCA_016195215.1 Actinomycetota bacterium
ATCGCGAGTGGCTCAGCCCTTGGGAAGCTACCCTTCCACACGTTCCGGGTGAAGCCGAGATAGGAAAATTGCCCACATTTTTCCAGAAAGTGGCCTCGCATAATCGTGAAGGGCGCTCTTGCAGATCGTTAAATCTCGCAATTTGGTATCAAGGAGCTCTTGTCGGTCAAATATCGCTAGGCGGAATCATCTTCGGGGCCTTACGGGGAGCACACATCGGGTACTGGATCGATAAGCGCTATGCCAATCATGGAATAACCACCAAGGCCGTTTTAATGATTACAGAATATGGATTTGATGAGTTGGGGCTCCACCGGATTGAAATAAACCTTCGCCCTGAGAATGTTGCCTCTCGCCGGGTTGCGGAAAAAGCAGGCTATCTCTTGGAAGGGGAGCGACCCAGATACCTCCATATTGATGGAGATTGGCGCGATCACATCTGCTTCGTCCGCGAAAATCCGAAGATTACATAGCGGATTCTCGCAATTCTGAGAAATAATCCCCGTGAAAAAGTGTGCAAATCGGGCGCGTAAATCCACGGAAGCGTGTAGTACTCCCTCTATCTTTAAGCATCATGGCTTCGGGAATTATCTATCTATCTATCGTAGGGATGTGGGTTGCCTATTTCGTTCCTCGCTGGGTTCATAGTCATGATGAGTCATCTGGAAAATCAGTCGAGCGATACAAGAGCGCATTGCGAACTGTGACAAGTACATCAGAAGGAGAATTAACTTCACATGGATTGGTTCATCCAGATCTCGACCGCGAATCAAGGGTGGCACAAATTTTGTTGAGAAGAAGAATTGTTTTTGTACTTCTTATCGCTGGATTACTACTGACACTTTCACAATCACTCTTTAATAATTTATCTTTCACTTTCTTGTTAATTCCAGTGACCGGTCTTGTTATTTATGTTGCTCACGTGCGCCGTCAGAGTGTGGCTGAACGTCTTCAACTTCGTCGTGTAAATCAATTACATAGATCCACCGCCGGAGTATCCGCCACAAATCTCTCGAGAGTATTTACGCCAAAGGAAAATCGAGATCACTGGGTTCCATTGGAAGAAAGAGAACTTACTGGCGTTGTTATTTTGCCAAAGGGGACTTCTCAAGTTCGCAATACGTGGCAACCACAAGATGTACCTGTGCCCACATACGTTTATGCTCCCAAGGCAGTTGCCTCGAGCAGAATCATCGATCTGACCATTCCTGGCGCCTGGTCAGAGGAGCAAGAACGGCTGGCCCAGGAGGCACTGTCAGCTGCTGCTCCAACCCCCGACGAGGTCTTCGACCAGCAGTTGGCCGATGAGGCCGTCGAGCGTCTGCGCCTCAATCGCGCCGCCAACGAGTAATTTCACCGCTGGCGCTGTCTCACAAATACCCCGTACCATCTGATCCGCCCGTAAGGGGCTGTAGCGCAGTTGGTAGCGCGCCTCGTTCGCAATGAGGAGGTCAGGGGTTCGATCCCCCTCAGCTCCACTTTTTTGTTTAAATTCGACGAGGGGTAAATTTTATGGAAAACCTATCCGATCAGACAATGCAAACGTACCGAGAGAATTTTGTTAAATATCTCGAACGGACCCCTGGTGAAATGCTAGGCGAATTCAAGGAGTGGCTGGATTCTTTCGCTTCCCATATTCCAAGAGAAGGAGCTATTTTTGAGATCGGGTCAGCATCAGGTCGGGATGCTCGTTATTTTGCCGCCCAGGGATTCACGGTTCTCTGCACTGACATTGTTCCTGAAGCACTTCAGAGATTATCAAGTGAAGGCTTCGATACGGCTGAATACGATTTTAGGGATGCGCCGAAATCCGAATGGGTGAGAGGATTTGACGGCGTTTTTGCGAACGCGACACTTCTACATGCACCCCCAGATGTTTTCGAAAATGCTTTGAGAAATATTGCTCTTCTCTTAAAGAGCAATGGGGTCGCCGCAATGTCGCTAAAAACTGGTGAAGGTGATGAATTATCGTTTGAAAAGATGGATGCCCCACGATATTTTCGTTATTACACGGAGATAAAAATACGAGAAATCTTTAGCGGGTTGCCCTTCGAAGTTATTGAAGTGTCGCACGCAGAAAATGGGAAATGGCTTCACATTATTGTGAAGATTCAAGAATAGTTATGGCAATAAAAATCACCTTTTTCGCGCATGGCGCCTCAACTGACAACGAGAAAGGAATTTCCTCGGGTTGGCTTGATGCTGAACTCTCCAAAAAAGGAGTCAAACAGTCTATTGAACTGAGGAGTCAACTCCAGGATAGAAAATTTGATTTTATATTTTGTTCTGATTTGAGAAGAGCCAGCGAGTCTGCCAAGCTTATGTTTGAAGGAATTGTTTCTGTCAATTCAGACAGCAGATTGCGCGAGTGCGACTATGGAGAATTTAACGCGTATCCATCTTCAATTGTCGAACCAATGCTTGAGAAAGCGACAACCGAAAGATTTCCTAATGGGGAATGTTTAGAGGATTTAAAAGCGAGGATGATCGATTTTTTCAGGTTCTTAAAAGTCGAACATGAAGGAAAGAATGTCGCCCTGGTTGCGCATAGGGCGCCGCAACTAGCTCTTGAAGTTTTGCTCAACAGAAAGACGTGGAAGGAGGCGTCAGCAGAAGATTGGAGAAAAATTGGCGCGTGGAAGCCAGGGTGGGCCTATATTTTGGAATAAAGTAAACTAGACATAACCCCGAATTTGATCTTCACTCTTAATCTTTCCCGGCGTGGATAAGGCCAGCCTGTAACGTTATCAAATGACCCTGGATATCACTCGATCAGACTTTGAATGCAGTATTCAAAGTGGAGCCGCCTGACCCAGGAATTTGAAATTAACGATTTCTCGCTTCACGATTGATCGAAGATAGAGAGCGCCACATCCATCATTATGAGTAGAGCTGGGGTTCTCCTGGGGTTAACCGGAGTTGAGTTTGGCAAAGAGGAATGACCTCTTTTGCCGCCCTGCCGATTTTATGAACCACATGGTGGAGTTTCTTATGTGGGTTTACGTAACAACCCTACATAGTGGCATTTCTTATGTAGGGTTGTACAATAAACCTACATAAGAGAGGCCCTAATGCGGGTTTAAGAGGAATAAAGAAAGGTAGAAAAGATGGGACACCTCGTAGATAAAGTCTGGACGGACGGGGGGTCTGGGCAGTCTCGCCGGGATCGACAGCCGTGCAGGTATCAAATCTACGTTCCCGACCTTCTTGTGGGCAGGCAATTCTTTATGGACGGCGCCGTCGCTGCCGATGTCTCCGATGCTGAACGCGCCATTGTCGAGTTCAATGCCCACGCATCAGCTCTTGTTAGCACCGAGGCGTTAGCACGCATCCTGCTTCGGGCTGAGTCCCTTGCATCATCGAGAATAGAGGGCCTGATCATTGGGGCGCGGCGAATCCTCAAGGCGGAGGTTGAGAAGAACGTTCCTGGTGCTTATCCGGAAATCTTGGCGAGCGAGGTGCTAGCCAACATACGGGCCATGGACTTTGCGATCAGCAGCATCACTCCGGATTCAGAGATAACCCTGGAGCAGTTGCAAGAAATAAACAGGGATCTGCTGGCCACCACTCATCTCAGTGGCCATGGTGGCACGCTGCGAGATCGACAGAACTGGATAGGCGGAAACGACTACAACCCCTGTTCAGCAGATTTCGTTCCACCTAACTCGGAGTTGGTTCCCGACCTCATGGGTGACCTTGTTGCGTTCTGTAATCAGGACGATCTTCCAGCTGTCGCGCAAGCAGCCATTGCGCACGCACAGTTTGAAACGATCCACCCATTCGTGGATGGCAATGGTCGAACGGGTCGCGTTCTGGTTCAAATGATTCTGCGTCGTCGCGGTTTGAGCCCCAAAGTTGTACCGCCAGTCTCTTTAATCCTTGCCACGCGGGCCAAGGATTATTTGGAAGGTCTAACTGCCACACGTTACATCGGAGTCCCTTCTTCCCAGTCAGCTCTAGATGGAGTGAATCTTTGGGTTGGAAGATTTGCGGCTGCCTGTTCAAGGGCGGTCCTTGACGCAATGAAGTTCGAGGCCACTGCTAGTGGTATCGAACTACAGTGGCGCAAAAGACTCACGCCTGTCAGAAGGGGATCTTCTCTGGATGCCCTACTTCAGGGGTTGGTTGGAATGCCTGTACTGACGGTAACAACCGCTATGAATCTGACAGGTAGATCACACCAGCAGACGAGTGCGGCTATTGCCACCTTGGTCGAGGCTGGAATCTTGCGAAGGATGTCTAAGAATCTCCGCAACCAAACCTTTGAGGCGCCGGAAATAATCGCTGCCTTTGGTGCCTTGGAGAGAGAGCTTGCTACTCCGGGTGCCGATACAAGGAGTTCTGAGCCGACCCGAGCTGTTCCGGCACGGCCCCAACATCGGTGAGACCAGGCAGCCATAGAACTTTTCTATTTTGGAAGATTGCACTCTGGATCAGACCAGTCTGTTACTCCTCATTGACGAGGCGCCCGAGCCTTCTCGCCGCTTCTACGTAAACCTGTAGTGCATTGCGTTCACCGACAGTGATGGCTTCTACGCATACCGCTTCTACTTCGTTTGGAAGGAGGCGATAAACCAATCGGTATCGAGGAGCTATGTCATCGCGTTCATCAAAGTAGATTTTTCTGCAATCGCTGAGATCTCCTACAGCAGGATGGTCTTCAAGAGGTATTCCCGTCAGCGATCCATTAGATACATCAGTGATTTTCTGGAGCGCCAACCGCTGCAAATTTCTGGTAGGGAGAATTCTTATGTCGTTGGCGAATTTAGGGTGGTGCTTTCGAGGTAGGGACTTCTTCACTTATTTCTCGAAATCAGAGTTCTTGAATCCCAACTCCTTTATTAACTTTTCAATGGGAAGACTCTTAGCCCCTTCTGCAAGACGTTCCCGAACCCGTTCTGCCAACAAGATCTCTTCGATCTCAGGAATGAGCCGTTCAAAGAGTGAGTATGGAAGCATGACACCCTCCGGCTTTCGATGACTTCCGAAAAGGACAGGCGCGGCGGCAATACCTTCTTCTCGAAAACGCATGATTGTCGAAGATAGTTCGGCGCGCGCCTCGCTTGTGGGCAGGACTTCCATCAGGTTCCGATTCATGGAGATAGCGTAACATCTTTCCTTACAAGAATAAGTACATATTTACGCCCTATTTCAACAGCCATCACGCCTTGGGAGAGGCGTGTAGGGCATTAATGCCGTCGATAACTCTTCTTCTTCGCGATCAGAAAGTTGGGGGTCAAATATCCCGAAAGTTGGGGGTCAAATATCCCGAAAGTTGGGGTACGATACTCGAGCTTAGGCGTGGCTGAGAAAGGGTGTATCGGGATGTACAAAGGCAGAATCATCGATCATGAGTTGAAAAACATCCTGTCATTTATGGGGTTTGTACTTATCGAAGGCCCGAAGGCGGTTGGGAAAACCGAGTCAGCAAAACAGGTAGCCAAGACAGTAGTTCGTCTGGACATAGACGAGAACGCAAGAATTCTGGCTCGAACTTCACCACTCACGCTACTCGAAGGGGATGTTCCTCTATTAATAGATGAATGGCAGTTAGCTCCGGGCTTGTGGGCTCACGTGAAAGTCGAAGTTGACGCACGGCAACTCCCAGGCCAATTCATCCTGACTGGCTCGTCGATTCCATCTGATGACGGAACGAGAGATACAGGCGCAGGACGAGTAGGGAGATTGAAGATCCGCCCCATGACTTTATTTGAGACGGGGCATAGTAAGGGGACCATTTCGCTGGCTGGACTATTTTCCCATGAAACACCGAGTGCCAGGGATCCGGGATTATCGGTACGGGATATTGCCGAACGGATCTGCATCGGGGGTTGGCCAGCCTTTCAAAGTCTGGAAGTAAATAAAGCACGTGCCGCTATGAAATCCTATCTTTTTGAAATTGCTGGTTTAGATGTACAGCGAGTCAGTGGGATTCGATTCAATAAAAATAATGTCCTCAAGGTCTTAAAGTCGCTAGCAAGAAACGTTGGAACGAAGGCATCGGATTCAACAATTGCGAAAGACGCGGGATCTAGCGGTAATCCCCTGGATAGAAAAGTGACGGCAAGTTATCTTGAAGCTTTAGAGAGAGTAATGGTTACTGAAAATAGCCCCGCCTGGACACCACAGCTCCGCTCAAGGGCTCGGATCAACTCATCAGAAACACGTTACTTCATTGATCCTGCACTTGCGGCAGCCGCAAGTGCAGCCTCTCCTTCAACTCTACTTGCGGGGCAAATTAAACTGCTGGGTTTTTATTTTGAAAATCTAGTTGTTCGAGACTTGAGGGTATACATGCAAGCCTTTGGAGGAGAGGTCAAGCAGTACAGGGATGAAACTGGTCTAGAGGTAGATATAATTTTGGAGACTCTTGATAATGCTTGGGCGGCCATTGAAGTGAAGTTGGGAGTTGATCAAGTTGACGGTGCTGCTGCCAGTCTACTGAAATTTAGAGAGAAGATTGACACGATTGCAAGTGGGGAACCCGTATTTATGGCGATCGTCACGGCAACCGGTCCTGCATATGTACGAGAAGATGGAATTTATGTAATTCCAATTGGAGTATTAGGCCCCTGAGATTCCCTCGGGCTGAACCTAGATCCAGGATGGCAACCACATCAGCCGGTGCCAGGTGTCGTAGGTGATAACCGTTCCAGTAAATAGGGGCCAGAAGTAGATGAAATTCAAGGCTATTAAAAAGACCAACCCTGCCACCAGTAATTTCCGGCTCTGACTCCAGGGCTTCTCCCCGAGTATTTTCTTTGCGCAATATACGAGGGCGAGGATGATGAAAGGCTCAAAGACAATCGCGTAGAAGGTGAAGACTGTCCGCTTTTGAAACATAAACCAGGGAAGATATCCGGCTGCGACTCCGAGAAGTATCACCCCGGCAGAAAAATCAGGGGTGCGGAGTACCAGAGCCCTCATCCAGAATCCAAGGACGGTGGCGAGAGCGAAAACACCTAACCACCAGAGAAGTGGGGTCCCCAGCGCCAGCACCTCTTGAGAACAGGCGGGTGCTCCGCACTTTTTTGGCGTCTGATAAAAGAATGAGGTGGGCCGTCCCATGATCAGCCAACTCCACGGGTTTGCCTGATACGAGTGTGGCGTGGTTAAGGTGGTGTGAAAACTGAGAATTTCCGCTTGATAGTGCCAGAAAGAACGGAGCGAATTGGGAATGAAACCCCACGAAGTCGACCGCCCATCGGCCCATTGGCGATCCCATCCGCGAGAACTAAGGAACCAGCCAGTCCAACTCAGCGCGTAGGTAATAAGCGGAACAATTGCAAATTGCGCGATCCGTTTAAGAAGAAGTTTCAGCCAATGCTTTATGGAAGTTCTATCGCGGTAGATTGTAAGAATTGCGAAGGCAGCGACGTAGTAAACCGCACTCCACTTTGTTCCAAGCGCCAGCCCGAACCAGAATCCCGTTAACCAGTACTGATTTTTCAGCCAGGCGTATACCGCCAGGAGAATGAAGAGTGTGAGGATTAAGTCCAAGAGCGCTGTCCGTGAATGGACGAGGTTGAGTCCATCTAGTGCCATCAATAAGGAAGCCAGGCCACTCAGGATTGGATTGTGAAAGAGCCGTTGAGCAATTCGTCCGATGAGATAAATGGTTATTGCGCCAGCGAGGGCGACAGTAAATCTCCAGCCAAATTCGCTATTTCCAAAGAACTTGATTCCAAGGGCGATGGACCATTTTCCGACTGGCGGATGTACTACAAATTCAGGTGAGGATCCAGTGACTTCGACGCCATAACGGAGGAAATCGCGCGCACCATTTACATAATAAACCTCGTCAAAGACCAATCCCTTGGGAGTGGACAAGTTCCAGAGCCGTAGTACAAATGAGATGAGTGCGATCAGAAAGGGTGCCACGGGGTTAGCCTAAGCGAGATTAGATATTAACTGAGAGGATTTGACGGTGACTTTAACTCTCGCTGCAACTCCACTGGGAAATCCAGGCGATGCAGGCACCCGTCTCAAGGAAGCGATCGAAGGCGCCTCAATTGTTGCGGCAGAGGATTCACGGAAATTCCACCGCCTCTGCAAAGATCTCGAACTTAATTTCAAAGGGCGAGTCATCTCCTTCTTTGAGGGCAATGAAGAAGAACGGACTTCCGAAATTCTGACGATTCTCAATGCTGGTTCCTCGGTCTTGGTGGTTTCCGATGCGGGAATGCCAACAATTAGCGACCCTGGATATCGTCTTATGCGTGCGGCGATTTCTCAAGGTATTCCCGTCTCCGTTATCCCTGGTCCGAGTGCGGTGACAATGGCGATTGCACTATCTGGATTGCCGACCGATCGATTTGTATTTGAAGGTTTCTCGCCACGTACAAAAGGTGCGCGTCAGAAATTCTTTGAGAACCTCCGAAATGAAGAGAGGCCCATGATCTGGTTTGAAGCCCCGCACCGCCTTGCAGATGCATTGGAGGACGCAGTGGCAGTATTTGGTGAGGATCGCCTCGGCGCTATCTGCCGCGAAATGACAAAGCGGTATGAAGAGACAATCCGTGCCCCCTTGGGCCAGCTCTTGAAATGGTCGCAGAGCAATGAAGTTCTGGGTGAGATCACGATGGTTATTGAGGGCGCACCCACCAATGCTTCAGAAGTTACGGCTGCTGGAATTGTTGCCCGCGTGAAGGAATATGAAACTGCCGGAATGGATAGAAAATCCGCAATCGCAGCGGTCGCTGAGGAATTCTCGCTCCCTAAGCGGGCGGTCTTTACGGCGATGGTCGAATCAAAATCAACCTCTAAGATAACTACGTGACTCCGCGCCCCGATAAGACCTTTTATCTCACCACACCGATTTATTACGTCAACGATGCCCCTCACATCGGGCATGCCTACACAACGGTGGCTGGAGATGTGCTCACCCGCTGGCACCGCCAGAAAGGCGAGCCGGTCTGGTTTCTAACAGGCACCGATGAGCACGGACAGAAAGTTCTCCGATCTGCGCAAGCCCATGGTGTTACACCTCAAGAATGGGTTGATCGATTGGTCGAGACGTCCTGGAAACCCAACTGGCGCGCTCTCAATATCGCCAACGATGACTTTATTCGTACTACAGAAGTGCGCCACACAGAGCGGGTTCAACGATTTTTGCAGAGTTTGAAAGATGCCGGCCACATATATAAAGGAAAGTATGAAGGCTGTTACTGCGTGGGGTGCGAAGAATTCAAACTTTCCGGAGATTTGATCGGACGCGGTGAGGAGCGACTCTGTCCAGTTCACGGAACTCCCGTTGAAATGGTCAATGAAGTTAACTGGTTTTTCCGACTCTCCAATTTTGTCGAATCAATTCTGAAGCATTACCGGGAAAATCCTGACTCACTTCAACCAGAGAGTGCACGCAATGAAGTTATCTCTTTCCTCGAAAGTGACGTCACAGATTTATCAATCTCTCGATCAACTTTCGACTGGGGAATTACCGTTCCTTGGGACACTGATCAAGTCTTCTATGTCTGGTTTGACGCTCTTCTCAATTACGCCACCGCTGTTGGCCTAGGTGATGACCCAACGAGTGAAGGTGGAAAGAAGTTTGCGCAGACCTGGCCGCCAGATGTTCACTTAGTTGGAAAAGATATTCTCCGTTTTCACGCTGTTATCTGGCCAGGCATGTTGCTAGCGGCAGGATTGCCACTTCCCAGAAAAGTCTTTGCTCACGGATGGTTGTTGGTCGGTGGAGAAAAGATGAGCAAGAGCAAGCTCACTGGAATTGCACCAAGTGAAATCACCGATCATTTCGGGGTTGACGCATTTCGTTATTACTTCCTCCGCGCGATTCCGTTCGGGAGTGATGGATCATTCTCCTGGGAAGATATGCACGCTCGATATACGAGTGAGTTGGCAAATGACTTTGGCAACCTTGCCTCTCGCCTCTGGGCAATGATCGAGAAGTATTGCGGGGGAGTTCTGCCTGTTGTGGCCCACGATCCTGGGCTTCAGGCAGCTCTCCATGAGGCAGTGACAGAAGCAGATTCTGCAATCTGTGCTCTTGATTTCCAAAGTGGAATCATGGCAGTTATGGAGTTCTGCAAGCGTGTTAATGGCTATGTCACCGAAGAAGAGCCCTGGATCCTTGCCAAATCCCTATCTAATAAAGTCCATTTGGAGGCGGTTCTTTACAACACTGCTGAGGCTCTACGTGCTCTTGCTGTGCTTTTCAATTCCGTGATGCCGGCGACCTGCGAAATTCTCTGGCAATCACTTGGTGCCAATGAATCCATAGGCGCGCTTGCTGATCAAAAAATCGAAGATGTTCATAAGTGGGGTCAATTGCCCGCTGGTTCCCGTGTCACAAAGAGCGCAGTTCTATTTCCTCGACTAGATGTAATCGCGTAACTACTATGGCTGATCGCCACAACCGAGAGATTGATCGTCCCTTAGCCCCCCTTCCCGAACCTCTTCCGATCACGACCGTGGACTCACACGCACACCTTGAGATTATTACTGATACCGCTCCTGATTCACCGGAAGTGGGTGAAGTTCTCGCGCAAGCGAAATCTGTGGGAATCGATCGAGTTCTCCAGGTTGGTTATTCAGCAGAACAATCGCAGTGGTGTGTTGATGCCGCAGAGTATTGGAATACAACCGTCCTTGCCGCAGTTGCACTCCACCCAAATGAAGCACCAGTTGTCAAAGACCTCGACCATGATTTAGCAATCATCGCCACACTTGCAGAGCACCCTCGCGTGCGGGCAATCGGCGAAACTGGACTTGATTATTTCCGCACTCCTCCGCAATTGCGTGGAGTTCAGCAGGACTCTTTCAAGTGGCATATTGAGTTGGCAAAGCGAACCAATAAAGCACTCGTCATTCACGACCGAGACTCCCACGATGACATTCTCTCCATCCTTCTGGAAGTCGGGGCACCAGAGAAGACTGTCTTCCACTGTTTCTCAGGAGATGTTGAGATGGCAAAGACTTGCGTTGAACGGGGCTATGTTCTCTCCTTTGCCGGCACCATCACTTTTAAAAATGCGCCGCAGTTGCGTGAAGCAGTGAAGTTGGTTCCGATTGATCAACTCCTTGTCGAGACCGACTCTCCTTTTCTTACGCCAAGTCCACACCGCGGAAAACTCAATACTCCAGCGCAAATTGCCACAATTCTCCGCGCAGTTGCCAAAGAGCGCGGGGCAGATCTCATTGAGTTAGCCGTTGCGGTAGGCGCAAATGCAGAGCGTATTTTTGGACCGTTCTCAGCGTGACCCTCTTAGGAGCGGCAGAGATTCGAGCTCTGGCAGCAGAACTCGACTTAAAACCTGCGAAATCGCTCGGCCAGAACTTCGTCATTGACTCTAATATCTGCCGAAAGATTGTTCGCCTCTCAGGAGTGACTTCCAAGGACGTTGCACTGGAAATTGGTCCAGGGCTAGGTTCGCTCACGCTCGTACTTTTAGAAGAGGCAGACTCCGTCATTGCGATAGAGATTGATTCACGGTTGGCGGCGCAACTTCCAATTACTGTGGCGTCGCATTCGCCAAGAAGTGCAGATCTGACCGTTATCAACCAGGATGCACTCCAAGTGAATGAATTGCCAAATGACCCAACCGTCTTAGTGGCAAATCTTCCCTACAACATTTCAGTGCCAGTTCTTCTTCACTACTTAGAGAAGTTTCCGACTCTCCGTTCTGGAATCGTGATGGTTCAGGCAGAAGTCGCCGATCGCCTTGCTGCAAAACCTGGTTCCAAGGATTACGGAATTCCAAGCGTGAAAGCTGCGTGGTGGGTGAAGATCTCACTTGCGGGCACAGTCTCGCGATCTGTCTTCTGGCCCACACCCAATGTTGATTCTAAGTTGGTGAGTTTCGTCCGTCACACATCTCCGGCCGATGAGAAATTACGCCCCATTGTTTTTATGGCAATTGATTCGGCTTTCTCGCAACGCCGGAAGATGTTGCGCTCGGTATTAAAGGGTTGGCTGGGGAGTTCTGCCACTGTCGAATCTGTATTGGAGAAGGCAGGGATTGATCCCACTCTGCGCGGGGAAGCACTCGAAATCGATGAGTACTGCTCGATTGCACGCGCGGTGGATGAATTGGCAATAAGGTTTTAGCATGACAAACGCGGTTCCACATTCTGTGACGGTCCGTGTCCCAGGAAAAGTGAACCTCCAACTCTCCGTCGGTCCAAAAGAATCTGATGGATTTCACAATGTGGTCACTGTCTTTCAATCTGTCTCGCTCTATGACGAAGTCACGGTTTCGCGGGAAGAGATGGGTGCCGGACTAACTGCAGAGGTCCTCGGCGATCACAGCCATGGCGTGCCGGTAGATGACACAAATCTCTCCTGCAGAGCAGCAATGCTGATGTGCGAAAAGTATGACCTGCCACTGGATTTAACCATCTCCATCAAGAAATCTATCCCCGTCGCAGGCGGAATGGCCGGTGGAAGTGCCGACGCCGCCGCGACAATTTTGGCTCTTGATTCTCTCTTCTCACTCGGACTCACTCGCGATGAGATGCACCAAGTCGGCTCACGCCTTGGAAGTGATGTTCCTTTTATGTTGAGTGGCGGAACCGCTGTCGGCCGCGGACACGGCGACGAAGTAACTGCCGCACTGTCGCGGGGCACCTATCACTGGGTGTTGGCACTCTCAACCGCGGGGCTCTCCACACCTGCCGTCTATGGAGAGTGTGATCGTCTCCGCGAAGGAATGAAGATTGCAACACCACAGCTCAACGATCATCTCTTACAAGCTCTCCTTTCCGCAGAACCCGCGGAGTTGGGCAAGACACTTGTTAATGATCTGCAGCCGGCTGCCTGCTCGTTGAAGCCTGCACTCCGTTTAATTCTCGATGTTGGAATTGATTACGGAGCACTGGGTTCAATCGTCTCTGGCTCGGGACCGACAGTGGCCTTCTTAGTTGCAGATGAGGATGCAGCCCTTGACTTAGCAGTTGCGCTCACATCAAGTGGTGTTGTTGGAAATGTGGCCCGTGCCAGTGGACCAGTTCCTGGTGCCCGGATTACCGAGATTCGTTAAAACTTTTTCGGAAAACTCTCGAAGAATCACTGCTCGTCGAATGGTGCTTCGATCTCACTTAATGAAGAAGCAAGTTTCGTTAGTTCGACTTTACTAAAGGATTGTAGAAATTCGCTCTCGCGTTTGAGAAGTTCTGTCATTGCAGTATCTACCGCGCGCATTCCACTCTTGGTCAGAGTCACGAGACTTCCGCGGCCATCATTGGGATCGGCCTGACGGGTGATGAGGTTCAACTCTTCCAGGCGGTCCAGGCGGTTGGTCATTGTTCCGCTGGTCACCATCGTCTCCTGCATCAATTGGCCAGGGGAGAGTTGGTAGGGCGCCCCGCCTCGGCGAAGCGCCACCAGTACATCGAAACTCCAGGTATCCAGATCGGCAAAGGCTTTCCGTCGGGCGATATCGAGGTGGCGAGCAATTCGAGTAATCCGGCTGAGAACCTCAAGAGGGGAGAAATCCAGATCTGGCCGTTCGCGCTTCCAGTCGGCAACAAGGCGGTCTACCTCATCCCTCATTTCGGGATCCCGCATTGGCCACCCCTTTCTAGCGCTACCGCTCCGAAATCCGATACTAGCCAGGTTAGTGGTCAAAACTGCGCCCGCCATACGAGAGAATACGTGTTCCGCCATTGTGTAGTGGCTAGCACATGGGCCTTTGAAGCCCAGGGTCCAGGATCGATACCTGGTGGCGGAGCAAACTAGTTTGTGAAGCCCGACAA